>JAJFVG010000121.1 GCA_021371915.1 Nitrospiraceae bacterium | reverse complement strand
GATAGTGCTTGCAACAGGAGTGGTCCCTGTAACAGCTGATGAGGCTGTTGTTAATCTCACCTACAGACAAGGGCCTGGACTGCCTGACCTCGATATATTCAACGGATTTGCTGACTCCAACTTCATCTGCTTCCAGTACGAAACCAGACGCACAGGCATATACGCAGCAGGCTCAGTGCGGCAGCCCATGAATATGGCAGAGGCTCAGGATGATGCAGCAGGAGCAGCTCTAAAGGCGATACAGTGCAATGAGCATGTTGCATCAGGCATTGCAGTGCATCCGAGGGCATGGGACATGACATATCCTGATCCGTTCATGCAGAGATGCACATCATGCAAGAGATGCACTGAGGAGTGCCCATTCGGCGCGATAGAAGAGGATGAAAAGGGCACACCTTTCTACAAGATCGGCAGGTGCAGGAGGTGCGGCACATGCATGGGAGCATGTCCTGAGAGGATAGTCTCCTTCAAGGACTATCATGTTGACATGATAAGTTCCATGCTCAAGGGCGTTTCAGTGCCTGATGATGAGGACAAGCCGAGGGTGCTTGTGCTCTGCTGCGAGAACGACGCGTATCCTGCAATAGATACGGCTGCATTTAACAAGACAAAACTCAATCCGGCAGCGAGATTCATCCAGCTCCGCTGTCTCGGCTCGATGAACCTTGTATGGGTTGCTGACGCATTCTCAAGGGGAGTGGACGGCATACTCCTTCTGGGCTGCAAGTTCGGTGAGAACTACCAGTGCCACTTTGCAAAGGGCAGCGAGCTCGCCAACTACAGGCTGAGCAAGGTGCAGGAGACTCTCGACAGGCTGATGCTCGAGGCTGACAGGGTTCAAATGGTGCAGGTGGCGATTGACGAGTATGACAAGATGCCTGAGATAGTGAATAAATTTGTTGACAGGATCAAGGAAATTGGTCCTAACCCCTACAAGGGCTTTTAGGAGGAGCGGACATGTCAGAGAGAGTTATAACCCCTGATCTTGAGTTTGTGAAAGATGTTATAAATTCCGGCGGAGACACGCTGAAAAAGTGCTACCAGTGCTCAACCTGCACTGTAGTATGCAATGTAACGCCGGAGGACAAACCGTTCCCCAGAAAAGAGATGCTCTACGCGCAGTGGGGTATGAAGGACGAGTTGATGTCAAACCCTGACATATGGCTCTGCCACCAGTGCAGCGACTGCACAGCCTACTGCCCAAGGGGCGCAAAGCCCGGAGAGGTGCTCGGCGCTGTGCGCAAGATGTCAATAAAGGAGTTCTCTTCACCGAAATTTCTCGGCAGCATGACAGCGAGCCCCAAAATGCTTCTGCTTCTGCTTGCCATACCTGTGCTTATATTTTTGGTGGTGCTCTCGTCCACAGGCAGCATCTCATCAGTGCCGCGCGGGGACAATGGAGCGATAGTATTTTCGAAATTTGTGCCTATCCCCTATATAGACACAATCTTTACGGCTGCATTTGCATTTGCAGCAATTGTTTTTGCATTAGGCATAAGAAAATACTGGAAAACGCTTTCAAGCGGTATGACAAAGTGGGACATGAAGGCCTGCGGCAGCATAGTTAATACGGTCATATCGATAGTCAAAGAGATAATGAGCCACAAGAGGTTCGGCAAATGCAGCGTCACAAAGGCCAGATCAGTGTCGCACTTTCTGGTCTTTTATTCCTTTATCGGACTAGCCATTACAACCACATGGGCTGTTGTCTATCTCTATGGCTTCAAGCTGCCGTCACCTTATAATCTGCTCGATCCGCTCAAGATACTCGGCAACACCAGCGCTGTGGCTCTGATAATCGGCATCATACTGGTTATGGTCAACAGGTTCAAAAACAGCCAAAAGGCTGGACTTGGCAGCTATTTTGACTGGCTCTTCATATCGATAATTCTGGTTATCGCTGTTACGGGCATGATGTCGCAGATTCTGAGGCTGGCTGATATGCCAGTTGCGTATCCAGTGTATTTTGCGCATCTTGTGTCCGTATTTTTCCTGTTCGCCTATGCGCCATACTCCAAGATGGCGCATATGGTTTACAGGGCTGTTGCGATGGTCTTTTCAAGGCACACGGGCAGGGAGGCTTAACCTAAAATAGATTCAAATACAACGCAGCCCGCCTCGCATATCCAGCGAGGCGGGCTGTTTTTATCAGCCTGGAGGTTGAATTCAGGCCATACATCCGTATATAATCCTTACTACCTGAAACAAGGGGCAGCAGGGGGCTGAGAGGTACTCAGGCAGTATTTTACGGATCATGCATTCCATAATGTCTTTGTTTCAAAAACAGAAATCAAACAGGAGGTAAAAAGGACAGATGAGCGGAATAGTATTATTTGCTCTGATTGCCGGTGCACTTGGTGTTGCATACGCGCTTTACATATCAGCGTGGATCATGCGCCAGGACGCGGGCACAGAAAGGATGAGAGAGATCTCTGACGCTGTAAAGGAAGGAGCTGCTGCATTTCTTTCCCGTGAGTACAAGGCAGTTGCGATGGTCGGCGTTGTGATATTCGCGCTGCTCTTTTTTCTCGGTGCATGGACAGCCATAGGCTTTGCGATCGGCGCTATAGGTTCAGCGCTTGCAGGCTACATCGGCATGATGGTTACCGTGCGTTCAAACGTAAGAACAACAGAGGCTGCAAAGAAGGGGCTTCAGGCTGCACTGAATGTTGCTTTTAAGGGCGGTTCAGTTACAGGCATGATGGTTGTGGGCCTCGGACTTCTCGGCATAACAGGCTACTACCTGGTAGCTAAATCACTGGTTCCTGCAACCGAGATAGATAATGTCTTCCATGCACTGGTAGGCCTCGGCTTCGGCTGCTCGCTCATGAGCGTGTTCGCCAGAATAGCAGGCGGTATCTATACAAAGGCTGCTGACGTTGGAGCAGACCTTGTCGGCAAGGTTGAGGCAGGAATTCCTGAGGATGACCCAAGAAACCCTGCTGTTATAGCTGACAACGTCGGCGATAACGTGGGCGACTGCGCAGGCATGGCAGCTGACCTCTATGAAACATACACAGTCACACTCGTTGCAGCAATGCTGCTCGCAAAGACTGTGTTTGGCGCAACAAGCTACTGGGTAGAGTTCCCGCTCCTTATCGGCGGTATCTCGATACTTGCATCAATCGTGGGCGCATTTTTTGTAAAACTCGGCAAAAAACAGTACATAATGGGCGCCCTCTACAAAGGCCTCGCAATATCAGGCATACTGGCTGCGGTTGCTTTTTACTTTGTGTCACAGAAGTTCCTCGCAATGCCCGGTGTTGAACAGGCATTCACAGCAGCAGGCGTATTCACAACAGCTGTAATAGGCCTTGTTCTCACAGGCCTTATCGTTATGATAACCGAGTACTTCACATCACAGAACTACGGCCCTGTAAAGCATATAGCATCAGCCAGCCAGACAGGCCATGCTACAAACATCATCTCAGGCCTTGCGGTCAGCATGAAGTCAACAGCGCTCCCGGCAATAGTAATATCAGGCGCCATACTCTGGGCATACTACCTTGGCGGCGGATTTAGCGGCAACATGGGTGGCGGACTCTTCGCCATAGCGCTCTCAGCGGTCGCGATGCTCTCGATGACAGGCATAGTTGTTGCGATTGACTCATACGGTCCGATCACTGACAACGCCGGCGGCATAGCTGAGATGGCAGAGCTTCCTGACAGCGTAAGAGCTGTTACAGATCCGCTCGATGCAGTCGGAAACACAACAAAGGCAGTAACAAAGGGTTATGCAATCGGTTCAGCAGCGCTAGCAGCGCTTGTTCTTTTTGCAGAATACTCAAGGTCATTCGGCCAGTCACTCGCCTTTGACCTCTCAAACCCTTACGTTATCGTGGGTCTCTTTATCGGCGGACTCCTTCCCTACTACTTCGGCTCGCTCCTTATGGAAGCTGTTGGAAAGGCAGCAGGCGGAGTTGTTGAAGAGGTGAGAAGGCAGTTCAGGGAGATACCCGGTATTATGGAAGGCACAGCAAAACCTCAGTACGGCACATGCGTTGATATAGTCACAAAAGGCGCGATCAGGCAGATGATGCTTCCTGCGCTGATACCTGTGGCTGTTCCCATACTCGTTGGCGTGTTTATCGGCAAAGAGGCTCTTGGCGGCGTGCTTATCGGCAGCATAATAACAGGTCTCTTCCAGGCCATTGCCATGACAAGCGGCGGCGGCGCATGGGACAACGCAAAGAAGTATATTGAAGACGGCGCATTCGGCGGCAAGGGCTCTGATGCCCACAAGGCTGCTGTAACAGGCGACACGGTCGGCGATCCTTACAAGGATACAGCAGGACCTGCTATCAACCCGATGATAAAGGTTATCAATATCGTCGCGCTTCTGATAGTGCCGCTTATAAAGTAGAAATATTTTTCCAAAGGCCGGCTCGCACAAGCGAGCCGGCCTTTTTGTTATCCGGTCTGTTTTCATGAAGCTTATTCCCCGTGATCCCATAAAAAATATTTAATGTTATAATTGAAATACATGTGTGCTGTACAGGAGGTATGTATGATAGACAGACTTGTGGTCAATCCAGCAATACTCGGAGGAAAGCCTGTAATAAAAGGCACCCGGATATCTGTTGAGTTTGTCCTGGAGCTGCTTGCTTCCGGTGTTTCTGAAGATGAAATTCTTAGCGATTACCGGCATTTATCCAGAGAAGATATAAAGGCCTGCCTTGAGTATGCTGCTCACGCATTGAAGAATGAGATTATAGTTGATCTGGAAACCGCTGTCGCATGAGGTTCCCTGATCTTAAAATCCTCGCTGACGAAAATATATCTCCCCGTGTTGTCTCATTTTTACGCGAAAAAGCAATTGATATTATTGATGTCAAAGAGCTGGGATGGCAGGGAAGCGAGGATGAGTTTATTTTGAGGAAGGCGCTTGAAGATAGCAGGTTTGTTCTGACTCATGATTCTGATTTCGGCATGCTGGCTATTAATGCAGGCATGCCATGTTACGGGGTTATTTATTTAAGAATCAAAAACTTGAAAATAGAAAATATCCTGAACCTGTTGGATAAACTGCTTCGATTTGATAAGGAAATAGTTTCCTGCTCCATTATTGTTGTTGAAGATACAAAAGTTCGGATCAGATCCATATAACAACCTGGTATGTCATCTTGTCAATTTCAATAAAAGATTATCCAGTACAGTAGGCGGCATTGCCAAGAGCTCCCCTTGCCAATTCAAGGGGCTTTGGTGTATATTACTTACTCCAATACTATCAGGAGGGCAGTGCGTTGAAAGAGAACATACATCCAAACTACAAAGAGTCAAAGGTGCTCTGCGCATGCGGAGAGACTTTTATGACAAAATCCACAAAACCCGAGCTTCATGTTGATATATGCTCAAAGTGTCATCCGTTCTACACAGGCAAGCAGAAGATGATAGATGCTGAGGGCAGGGTAGAGAAGTTCAAGAAGAAATACGCAGCAAAGAAGTAGCTTGGCTGAATTCAGGGGTTGGCAGCGCCATTATTGTCGCGCGTCCAGCCCTTTTTTATTGGATTGCTTATGCTCTGCAATAGGGCCGCAACAAAAAGTAATCGTCCAAACTTAATCTGCAACAGGGTGAATTGATGAAAAACATAGGCGGACAGGCTGTAATAGAAGGGGTTATGATGAAATCCCCAAAGGGATGGAGCGTGGCAGTAAGAGACCCCAAGGGCGCTATTCATCATAAAACAGTGATGCTGAAGCCTATGCCGAAATTTCTCAAGCTGCCTGTTGTACGCGGTTTTGTGGCGCTCCTTCATGCCCTGATTATCGGTATAAAAGCCATAGAATTCTCCGGCAATATCGCGCTTTCCGAAGATGAAAAGCCGATGAGCAGCTGGAGCATAGCCTTCTCCATATTAACAGCCCTTCTGCTCGCTGTTGCACTATTTATTGTCCTGCCTCTGTACGCAACAAAGCTGCTTGGTGATGTTTACGGTTCAGTGGCTGAAAGCTCTCTGCTCTTCAACCTTGTTGACGGCATATTGAGGGTCGCGGTATTTCTCGGCTATGTTGTTGCAGTGGGCCTGTGGAAAGAGATGAAGCGGCTGTACCAGTATCACGGCGCTGAACATAAAACAATATATGCGTATGAAGCCGGAGAAGAGCTTACAGTTGAGGCAGCCAGAAAGTACAAGCCGTATCATCCAAGATGCGGAACCAGTTTCCTGTTGATTGTTATGGTGATAAGCATACTTGTTTTTTCATTCATACCGCAGTCCTGGTCATTTGTACTTAAATTCGGTTCCAGGCTTGTGCTCATACCGCTTATAGCAGGCGTGTCATACGAGGCGCTCAAGCTCTCTGCAAAAAAGAGCGGAAATATTTTCATGAAGATGATATCAGTGCCGGGCATGTTCCTGCAGAGGCTTACGGCAAGAGAGCCGGATGATTCACAGATAGAGGTGGCTATAGCTGCGCTCAAGGAAGTCTTAACCCTCGAAAAAGAGAAAGAGGCTGCTGACAATGCTTAAAAAGCTGCTTATGATAGATCAGAAGTACAACCAGGTTACCGAGGCGCTTAGCAGGCCTGATGCACTCTCCAATATGCAGGAGTTCCAGAAGCTCTCGCGCGAACAGTCCGATCTTCAGCCGGTGTATGAGAAGATACAGGAGTATAAAAAACTGCTTGCAGACATGGATGGCGCTGATGAGCTGCTCAAAAGCGGAGACCCTGATCTTAAAGACCTCGCGCTTGTCGAGCTCGATGAACTCAAGTCAAAGAGGCCGCTGCTGGAAGATGAGATAAAGATAATGCTGCTGCCCAAAGATCCGCGTGATGAGCGCAACGTTTTTCTCGAGATACGCGCAGGCACAGGCGGAGACGAGGCAGCTCTATTTGGCGCGGTGCTCTTTCGCATGTACTCAAAATATGCTGAGTCCAGAAGATGGAAGATAGAGATCATAGATTCGAGCCCGACCGGCATTGGCGGACTTAAAGAGGTGATTGCATCCATTCAGGGTAAGGGCGCTTACAGCAGGCTGAAGTACGAAAGCGGGGTCCACAGGGTGCAGCGCGTACCGTCAACAGAGGCATCAGGCAGGATACACACATCAGCAGCAACCGTTGCGGTATTGCCTGAGGCAGAGGATGTTGATATAAAAGTCGAGGAAAAAGATTTGCGTGTTGATACATTTTGCGCATCAGGACCGGGCGGTCAGGGCGTTAACACCACATATTCAGCAGTCCGTATAACCCACATACCGACCGGTGTTGTTGTGCAGTGCCAGGATGAGCGTTCGCAGATAAAGAACAGGGAAAAGGCTATGAAGGTGCTCCGCGCGAGACTCTTTGAGATAGAAACAGAGAGGCAGGAGAAGGAGCGCGCCCAGGACAGAAAATCGCAGGTCGGCACCGGCGACAGGAGCGAACGAATCCGCACATACAACTATCCGCAGAACAGGATTACTGACCACAGGATCGGGCTTACACTTCACAAGCTCGAACAGGTTGTCGAAGGCAATCTGGACGAGATCATAGATGCGCTTATCACACATTACCAGGCAGAACGGCTTAAAGAGCTTTAATAACGGAAGAGGCCACCAGTCTGTTCAGGCTTTCTTTTTATATTCCTCCATCACTCTATTTTTGCATTCAGGACAAACCCCGTGTGTAAAGAGCACTTCAGAGTGGGCGGTTATATACTGGTCGATCTGCTCCCAGTAGTTTTTGTCATTGCGGATTTTTTTGCAGTATGAGCATATCGGCAGAAATCCGCGCAGTTGTGATATCTCGGCTTCCTGTGACTTTTTGAGCTCTTCACGGGCTGCTTTTCTTTCCGTTGTGTCTATGCAGCTGCCTATGTATCCCATAAAGTTGCCGTCTTTGTCTGTAAAAGGCACGCCGCGGTCGAATATCCATCTGTATATGCCGTCAAACCTGCGGAGCCTGTATTCCATCTCAAACGGCTTGCGCATAGCGAAGTTGTCTGTATATATTTTCAGGCAGTTGTCAAAATCATCCGGATGCACACCTTCAGCCCAGCCATTGCCGATCTCCTGCTGCATGGTCCTGCCTGTAAATGCAAGCCACACTTCGTTAAAATAGTCGCACTCCATTGTAAGATTTGAACGCCAGATCATTATGGGCGCTTTCTCGACCAGCAGTTTATACTCCTCACGACTTAGTTCGTGCATCCTCTCCTCCTTCTGCAAGCGCCTGTCTCACCTTTGCTGCCATATCCTTTATTGAAAAAGGCTTCTGTATAAACTGCACTCCCTCATCCAGTACTCCATGGTGAGCGATCACATCGGCTGTATAGCCTGACATGAACAGCTGTTTAATGTTGGGGCGGGTAGCCAAAAGTTTCTTTGCCAGTTCCCTGCCATTCATCCCGGGCATGATCACATCAGTCATGAGCAGGTGGATATCGCCGTCATGTTTGCTCGCCAGCTCTATAGCCTTTGCAGGGGTGTCTGCTGCAATAACAGTGTAGCCTAGCAGTTCGAGCATGGTTGTTGCCATTTTAAGAATTGATGGCTCGTCCTCCACAAGCAGTATGTTTTCGCTTCCAGGCGCTCTTGGTGTTTCCACGGCCTGTTCGGATGCCGGTTGCTCATACTCTTTTTTGTGCGCAGGCAGATAAATCCTGAATAACGAGCCTTGCCCAGGCTCGCTGTATACGTTGATGAATCCGTAATTCTGCTTTACAATTCCGTAAACAGTCGCGAGTCCAAGACCTGTGCCTTTGCCGATCTCTTTGGTTGTGTAGAACGGCTCAAACAGGTTGCTGATGGTCTCTTTGCCCATACCGCACCCTGTATCGCTCACAGATAACTGAACAAAATTCCCAGAAGTGATATCTTTGTTTGCAGAACAATCTTTTTCACTAAAGTGTATATTGTTCGTCTCGATCGTTATTTTGCCTACACACGAGATAGCGTCTTTTGAATTTACGCAAAGATTTACGAGTATCTGGTCTATCTGTGCAGGGTCCATCGTCACCAGCCAAAGGTCTTTGCCTGGCAGCCAGGCCAGCTCAATATTTTCGCCAATCAGGCGATGAAGCATCTTGATCATTCCGTATATCGTCTCATTCAGATTGAGCATTTTCGGCAAAATCGTCTGCTTTCTGGCAAATGCCAGCAACTGGCGCGTTATTTCAGCTGACCTCTGTGCAGCTATTGATATCTGCTTGAGGTGCTCACTTATCTGGCTGTCGGGCTCAGCTTTATTTATAGCCAATTCAGCGTATCCGAGTATTACGCCGAGCTTGTTGTTAAAGTCATGCGCCACTCCTCCTGCAAGCCTGCCAACGGACTCCAT
>JAJFVG010000111.1 GCA_021371915.1 Nitrospiraceae bacterium | reverse complement strand
GTGCCTGAGAGCACAGAAGGGCTCTCAACAAACAAATGGGGTTACATAGTTGCTGACGAAGAGACAGGTAAGACGAGCAAAGAGGGAGTATACGCAGGAGGCGATATAGTAACAGGCTCTGCGACGGTTATACTCGCCATGGGCGCAGGCCGCAAGGCTGCGCAGTCCATACAGGAATATCTGCTCTCAAAAAAATAAAAACAGCCTGACGGATTTCCATAAAGCGGCTCGCATTGACGAGCCGCTTTTTTTTGTTTTTTTCCTCTGAAAGTTTCTTTAATCCTCCTTTAATCACTGTGCCTGTAAACTGGAATCAGCAAGAGAGGAGGTCGCCATGAAAACATGTCTCGCAGTCAGAATAACAGCAGCGATTGCAGTAGTTATGCTCATTGCATCCTCTGCGTCCGGCTTTAGCGCAAAAGATACAAACCGGATGGTCATATCTGCTCTGGACTACAGCGTTGTGATACACAAGGATAATATCACTGGTGTGCCGGTTATCGGCTATATGGCAACGGACAGGGGAAATGTACCTGTAATGGTGATTGAGTCTGAATATCTTGACAGCATGGTGGCATTTGCTGCCAGAGAGAGAGGGTCAAGGTCAGGTTATCAGGTTTTTATTTCGAGCAGGTTCATTTCATCTGTCAGCAACAATCAGGACTGGGGAAAAGATATAGCAGCCTTTATCCTCTACCACGAAATGGGCCATGTCATTAATGATCATCAGAATGTCTTCAAGTCTGTTTCCACTGCCACAGATCAAAACTCAATAGATGCTGCTGCTGACAGATACGCGCTCGAAAAGTTCAGGCAGAGAGGATATTCAGAGGTAAAAATAAGGGCTCTTTACAGGGATGTTTTTGAAGAGATTAGCAGGTTTCATCCGGCAGCTGCACCTGCCGGCAGAGCGGTAAAGGCGCGCATGATGGCAGCGCTGAGATAAAAAAAAAGGAGTAAAAAATGAAAATTATCACAGCAGTATTTGTTGTATTGGCAATCGGATGTTTCAGCAATGCGTATGGAGTCACGTTCAATCAGGAGGTGAATGCGTATATCCAGAATCTTGAGAAACAGGCAAAGCAGCAGGACCCGTCATTCAAAGGATTCAGCGCGGAACGCGGCAAGCAGATATTTTTTGACCAGCAGCCTCACCAAAAGCTCGGAAAGATATCATGCACAAGCTGCCACACGGATGATGTGAGAAAGCAGGGCAAAAATGCAAAGACAGGAAAGGTTATTGAGCCCATTGCTCCGTCAGCAAATCCAAAGGCATTTACCAGCGTCAAGAATCTTGAGAAGTGGCTCAAAAGAAATTTTAATGATGTGTACGGCAGGGAAGGAACCGCAAAAGAAAAAGGCGATTCCATACTTTATATTTCCCAATACTAAAAGGAGGATATCATGAGGCTTGCAATTATTCTATCGTTGTTTTTATCAATCAGTATCAGCTCGTATGCTCTCGCGGACAGCGGAAAATATGAGCGGAAAGGATATGTTCCCCAGAGCAAACTGCTCAAGCCGGTAAAGTATAAACTCTATCTCGATGAGTGCGGGGCATGCCACTTTGCGTTTCAGCCCGAGCTGCTGCCAGCGCGGTCGTGGCAGAAGATGATGAACACACTTGAAGATCACTTTGGCGATGATGCTTCGCTCGATGAAGAGAGCACAGCACAGATCGCTGCCTTTTTGAAGTGGGAAAGCGCGGAGCAGAGCAGCTCGAAAAGGGCTCAAAAATTTCTGCGGTCCATCAGACCTAATGAGAGTCCTTTAAGGATAACAGAGACCCGCTACTTCAAGGACAAGCATGATGAGGTTGATCCAAGCGTATACAAGAGAAAGTCCATAGGCTCTCCTGCAAACTGCATAGCGTGCCACACTACTGCGGACAAGGGGAACTACCAGGATGAATTCGTAAAAGTGCCGAGGCGGTAAGCCATGAAAAAGGTAAAGATATGGGACATGCAGACAAGGATATTTCATTGGGCGCTTGCCCTCTTTACCGGATATGCGCTTGTATCATCAGGCATCAGCGAATACTTCGGTCTGAGGCTGCTGCATACAGACCCGCTGCTTGCACCGCACATGGCAGCTGGCGCAGCAGCAGTCATCCTGATACTCTTCAGGATATTCTGGGGCTTTAAAGGGCCGCACTATTCTCAATTCCGTTCCTTGATCCTGAGGCCGAATCAGGTTGTGCAGTATCTGAAGTCGGTTGCAAGAAAACAGAAGGTCGCTTATATCGGACATAACCCGGCTGCCTCGTGGTTTGCAGTTGCAACAATAGTATTGAGTCTGCTGGTTTTTCTGACCGGAATGATCGCGTATGGAGTGGATGAATCAAGGGGCGTTTTTGCGTTCCTCCATGCTGACTACCATATGTATGCAGGAGAGGTGAAGCTTGCGCATGGCCTTAGCGCCCTGTTTCTCCTGACAGGCATCTTTATCCATGTCTCCGGCGTATCTCTTGAGACCGCAAGACACGGATTCGAGATTGCAGGCTCAATGATTACAGGCAAAAAACATGGTGAGCAGGATGAGGTCACAACCAGGATCAGTATAGCTGCTGCAAAACTCTCTTTTGTTCTGATCGCATCATCTTTCCTGGCTGCCCTCTCTGTGTACGCATCGGTAAATGCATATAAGCCGGATGAAATCGCGATGCCGGAGGTGTACAAAGAGGAGTGCGCATCATGCCATATGGCGTACACCCCTAATATGCTGCCGTCGAGGAGTTGGCGCGCAATGATGGCGAATCTGGAGGATCACTTTGGGGAGGATGCGACAATAGGTGGCGCTGAAAAGGCAGAGATAGAGAAATATCTGGTGGCAGGAGCTGCGGAAAGATCTTTGGAGGAGTTCTCAATAAAATTTTCCGCATCGATCCAGCCGGGTAATGCGCCTCTCAGCGCAACAGAGATAGACTACTGGAAGCGCAAGCACGATCTCATCAAACCTGAAGTCTACAAGCGTGAATCAATCAAGAGCAGGTCTAACTGTTTGGCATGCCACAAGTGGGCTGAGCGGGGGTCATTCGAAGATAACCATATACGGATACCCAAAGTATAAGGAGAACTTAATCCCTCTTTAATCTTTGGCGCGGTAATATTAATCAAATACTGAAAGAGGTGGGGCTATGAAAACAAGATTTGGAGTTATCGCAGTACTCGGCATGCTCATGCTTATCTCAGGAGTTGCGTTCGGCAGCGATCATAAGCACAAAAAAGATTATGACGACAATTATTACAGGAGTGACCGCTATTACAGTGGTGACCGCGCTTCACGCACATATGAAAACCCCTACGGAGAATGTAACTACAATGCTGACTGTCCGGATTGTGATTCCCGTTATTCACAAAGAAGATATGATGCGTACGATGATTCTTCCAGCCGGGGAACTGGCAGCGCCAGGTCAAAGTACTATGACGGATATTCGCAGGATTATTCAGACTTGTACAATTCAAAGTCAGTGCCGAGCGGGATTATAGAACATATCTTCTATGGCAAAGTGGAAAAAATCGTTCCAGGCAACCCTGCTAAATGGATAATTGACGGCAAGGAAATATACGTTGGCGCTGATGCCGATATAATCCAGGCGTCAGGAAGGGCTGTCCCAGGAGCGTATGCTGCTGTGGGAGGCAAGTACTTCGGCAATACGTTCGTTGCTTATAAAATAGAGATCGGCAAAGGCGCAAACTCCCATAGCGTAGCGCCCAGATCTCCTTATTACACAGGCAAGATAGAGAAGCTGCCTGCTGGCAGACTCGGTACATGGATTGTGAGCGGCAGGGAGGTTTATGTAAGTGAAGGCACTGTCCTGACACAGGCTGCCGGGAAGGCTGAGGTGGGAGCCCAGGTTGATGTGCGTGGCGATTATTCAGGGAGTACTTTCAAGGCAAGACAGATCGAAGTACAGGGTAAAACCTCAACAACCAAGACGAAGGAGACTGAGGTAAAGGGGAAACCTGCACCTAAAAAGTAACTGCAACCTGTGTTGTATTACAATAGAGGGAACAAGCATCAAAAGGAGAAGAAGCAGATGAAAGCAGCAGCGCTCGTATTGATAATTTTTATTGCATCAGCATTCCCTGCATTCAGCAGAGAACATGCGGGCGACGCGTATGCTGCTTATCAGTACAAAAGCAAAATATACGGCGTTGTCGAGCAGATCGTGCCTGGAGCCACAGGCCGGTGGATAGTGGACGGCAGAGAGGTGATTGTAACTCCTGACACGCGTATTGAAGAAAAGCATGGCAAGGCAGCTGTCGGAGCTTTTGTGGAGGTAAAGGGTGTTTTTTCAGGAAGGGAGTTTATCGCAAAAAAGATAGAGGTCAAGAGAGACAGCAGCCATGCGAGGATATATGGAGTTATTGAGAAGATTCCTCAAGCCGGATTCGGGATATGGACAATAGACGGCAAAAGAGTATTTGTTGATGATAAGACAGAGTTTGATGAGGAGTATGGCAGGGCAGTTGTCGGAGCATATGTTGAGGTGAAGGGCAGCTACTCTGCAAACGGGTTCAGCGCGCGAGAGATTGATGTGAAGCGTGCCAGCCGGAGAAAATGATAATGGAGGTTTTGTGATGACTAATTCAGATAAAAAGATAAAAGAAGAGTCGCTTGGCAGGCCGGCACTGTTTGTTCATCTCTGTATTTTGATCTTCGGTGTTGCAGCATGGCTTACAGGCGAGATGGCTGACGACTATAAGAAGGTTGTGCATAGCGGGTATGAGTTGCATCTTATGCTGGGCATCGGGCTTGCGATGTTCATTATGATCAGAGGGATTACCGGCATATTCGGCTCAAAGGT
>JAJFVG010000095.1 GCA_021371915.1 Nitrospiraceae bacterium | reverse complement strand
TATTATCTCGCCGGTAGAAGGGTCGACTATATCAGTGAGCGTAACCCTGCCGATAATCTCTTCCCTGGGTATGGGGATGCTCTTTATGCCTGCGCTCTCCATCTTCTTGAGCGCGAGCTTTGTAATCTTTGTGCCTTCCTTTACTATCACTTCCTTGGATTTGGGCGCTATGATGCTGTATTTTGACTTTATGCCGGAGAGCACTTCTGAGACGCTTCTTGTGAAGTTTTCCTTGTCCTTTATCTTGATCTCTTCTATAGGATAAAAGGTCTTCAGCAGCTCTTCATTCGAGTAGCCGAGCGCCTTCAGCACAACTGTTGCAGGCAGCTTTCTGCGCCTGTCTATTCTTACATAAAGGATGTCCTTTGAGTCGAATTCAAAATCGAGCCATGAGCCGCGCGCAGGTATTACCCTTGATGTGTACAGGAGCCTGCCGCTTGCATGAGTCTTTGTCTTGTCAGGAGAGAAATACACTCCAGGGGAGCGGTGCAGCTGCCTGACTCTTACCCTTTCGGTGCCGTTTATGATAAAACTGCCTGTGTCGGTCATTACCGGCATCTCGCCGATGTAGACTTCCTGCTCGCGCGACTCCTTGAGCACCTTCTTGCCCTTTTCGTCCTTTTCGCAAACATTAAGCCTGACCTTGATCTTCAGCGGAGCGGAGTATGTGAGCCCTTTGAGCAGACATTCGCGGGGTGTTATCTTCGCCTCACCAAAGATGTAGGATAAAAATTCAATAGATGCTATGTCATTATAGTCAGTAATCGGAAACACGCTTCTGAACGCTGCCTGCAATCCCTCGTCAGCCCTTTTGTCATGGTTGACATTCTTCTGCAGGAACACATCAAAAGACTTCCTCTGAAATTCTATAAGATAAGGAACCTCCAGCACCGGGGGGACTTTGCTGAAATTCAGCCTCTCTCTTAAAAGCTTTGCCATGGCTCTCCTTTATAAAAACCTTTCAGGTCTCTTTTCAGCGCCGGAGCGGGCCGGCCAATGGCCTTCCCGCCCGGGCTCTGCTGGACCGTTGTTACTTAATCTCTATCTTTGCGCCTTCTGCCTCGAGTTTGGCCTTCATGCTGTCAGCCTCTTCCTTCGAAACTCCGGTCTTGAGCGGCTTTGGTGCGCCGTCAACAACATCTTTTGCTTCCTTGAGTCCGAGACCTGTAAGCTCTCTTACAACCTTGATAACCTGTATCTTCTTGTCGCCTGCGGATGCAAGGATAACATCAAAGCTGGTCTTCTCTTCTGCTGCGGGTGCTGCTCCGCCTGCTGCAGGTGCTGCTGCAACAGCTACAGGAGCTGCTGCTGTTACTCCGTATCTCTCCTCGAACTCCTTTATGAACTGGGACATCTCGAGAATTGTCATATTGTCTATAAAGCTGAATACATCGTCTTTGGAAATCGCCATCTATCTATCCTCCTGGATATTGTTTATTGATCAGTATGTTTGATAACGGCTGCTAAGCGCCGCTTTCTGCCTTCTTGTTTTTTACAGCTTCAAGCGCATAAGCAAACTGCGCTACAGTCGCATTGAGCGCTGCTGCGAGTTTTGAAGCCGGCGCCTGCATTGCTCCTGCGAGCATGCTCAACAGTACTGGTTTTGCAGGCAGTGTCGCTATTGCCTTGAGCTCTGCTGCTGAACAAAGCTTGCCCTCAATTATTCCGCTTTTTACCTTGAGCTTTTCGTTTTTGCCCGCAAACTCAAGCACCTTTTTTGCGACAGCCACTGCATCGTCATAGCCGAATGCGATACCTGTTGGCCCTACAAAAAGGTCCTGGGCTGCTTCTGCATGCGTGCCCTTTGATGCGATGCTGCTAAGGGTGTTCTTGAACACCTTGTACTCTCCGCCCGCTTCCCTGATCTGCTGTCTAAGTACAGATACTTCAGCTACTGTAAGACCTTTGTACTCAGTAAGCAGCACAGCCTTTGAAGCAGTGAATTTCTCAGAGAGTTCCTTAAGCTGCTGGGATTTCTGTTGCTTGGTAGCCAGAATGTCCTCCTTTCCCAGAGACAAGTAGGGTAAGCGCCGCAAAATCTGAAACCGGCAGGGCTTGTTATGGCCATATTGGTCATCAAGCCCTATTTCTGCTTGTGTTCCTTGCTCTGTCTCGGTAGGCTGCCCTCTTTGGGACAATTAAACAGTCGTTCTTCTGCCGACTGTGCCTACTGTCTCTGACAATTAAAATCAGGCAATGCCTGTCTTTATATACAAAATTAAGCTGACTTCAGTTTTAATGGGTCAACCTTTACACCCACGCCCATGGTGGATGATATTGTGACCTTCTTTATGTATCTGCCCTTTGATGTGGCAGGCTTTGCCTTTGATACGGACTTTAGTATCTCTGATGCATTCTCAAGGAGCTTCTCCTTGTCGAATGATACCTTGCCCACAGGCACGTGCACTATTCCGGCCTTCTCAACCTTATAGTCAACCTTTCCGGCCTTTATGTCCTTGACAGCCTTTGCAACATCAAATGTAACCGTGCCGAGCTTCGGGTTGGGCATAAGGCCTCTTGGGCCGAGCACCTTTCCGAGCTTTCCAACAAGACCCATGATGTCAGGTGTTGCAACAACGCTGTCGAAATCGAGCCAGCCCTGCTGCATCTTCTCGACCAGATCCTCTGCGCCTACAAAATCAGCGCCAGCGTCCTTGGCCTCTTTCTCTTTTTCACCCTTTGCAAATACAACAACCCTTGCGGTCTTGCCTGTGCCGTGAGGCAGCACAACAGTGCCCCTGACCATCTGGTCAGACTTTCTGGGGTCAACGCCGAGGTTTATGGCGAGGTCTACTGTTTCATCGAATTTTGTAAAAGAGTTCTCCTTTACAAGCGCGACAGCCTCTTCTATCGGATATTCTTTTGTGAGATCAATATTCTTTGATGCGTTTTCGAATTTCTTGCCCATTGTTCCTCCTAATCCTTTATGTCCACGCCCATGCTTCTGGCTGTGCCTTTTATGATATTGGCAGCTGCCTCAAGGGTAGTGGTATTAAGGTCAGGCATCTTTGTCTTTGCGATATCCTTAACCTGCGCGTTTGTGAGAGTAGCCACCTTGTCCTTGTTCGGAACAGCAGAGCCCTTTACAATGCCTGCTGCCTTCTTTATAAGCTCGGATGCCGGCGGGGTCTTTAAGATGAATGAAAAAGACCTGTCATTGTAGATGCTCAACACAACCGGCACAAGCGTGTCGCCCATGCTCTGGGTCTGTGCATTGAACTGTTTACAGAACTCCATGATATTGATACCGTGAGGGCCGAGTGCCGGGCCTACCGGCGGCGCGGGGTTGGCCTTGCCGGCTGCTATCAGCAGCTTCACCTGTGCTGTTACTTCCTTCTTAGCCATCTATAATTCCTCCTGAAACGGGTTCGGAATTCAAAAAACTCTACTGATCTTTGAATTCCGCCTAACCTTATTCTTAAGATGCCTTCTCTACCTGAGAGAAGTTGAGCTCAACAGGCGTCTGCCTGCCGAATATGCTGACCATGACCTTGAGCCTTCCGTGATCCATATCAACCTCATCAACATAGCCGACGAAGTTGCTGAAAGGTCCGTCCATGATCCTCACATTTTCGCCCTTGTCATACCTGCTCTTTATAACAGGTGCAGGGCCTTTCTCCATCTGCTGCACAATGATGTCAACCTCTTCCTGAGGAAGCGGCACCGGTTTCAAACCGCCAACAAAACCGGTCACACGAAGAGTATTCTTCACCATGTGCCATGTTTCATCATTAAGCTCCATCTCTATAAGGATGTAGCCAGGATAAAACTTTTTTTCTGTCTCTTTTTTCTTTTTTCCCTTCAGTTCAATAACTTTTTCCGTTGGGATAAGAATCCTTGATATCTTGTCTTCTATGCCCAATGTGCGGGCCTTTTCCTCGATTGAGACCTTGACCTTCTCCTCAAATCCGGAATATGTATGCACAACAAACCAGTTTTTGCTCATGTCGCCTACCTTGCTACCATATTCACTATTTTGGCGAGGATCATATCAACAAAGCCAAGAAAAAAAGATGCGATAAAGACTGTAATGATCACAACCCAGGTGGAGCCGATAAGCTCGTCCTTACCAGGATAGTTGACCTTCTTCAACTCGATCTTGACATCATTGAAAAATGCTTTAATTCTTTCTATCATCGCGTCTCCTCAAAAGCTTTTATGATCGTACCGCTGAGCCTGATCTGAAGCATCCACCCGCCAATCATAATCCAACAAAAATCAATGGCAGGCCAGGAGGGATTCGAACCCCCAACACCCGGTTTTGGAGACCGGCGCTCTAGCCGTTAGAGCTACTGGCCTAACCAACAACTACAACCCAAAGCTCACAGGCCGCCGTACACGCGGCCTGCTGCCTCAGAATCAACACCTTAAGCCTTGGTTTCCTTGTGCGGAACATGCTTTCTGCATGTCCTGCAGTACTTCTTGAGCTGAAGCTTTTCAGTTGTGTTCTTCTTGTTCTTCATGCTCGAATAGTTTTTGCTTTTGCACTCTGTGCACTGAAACAGAATAATTTCTCTCATATCTTACCCCAGCACCTCTGTGACAACTCCGGCTCCCACTGTCCTGCCGCCCTCTCTGATAGCAAATCTAAGTTCCTTCTCCATTGCTATCGGCGCTATCAGCTCTGCGGTTACGGTTATGTTGTCTCCAGGCATTATCATCTCTACTCCTTCAGGCAGGTTCATTACTCCTGTAACGTCAGTTGTCCTGAAGTAAAACTGCGGTCTGTATCCGTTGAAAAACGG
>JAJFVG010000081.1 GCA_021371915.1 Nitrospiraceae bacterium | reverse complement strand
TGTCCATTCGCGCTGAAATCTTGCTGTTTCTTTTTCTGATGCCTCTAATGAAAAGTTACATTCACTTATCGGTTTGTCTTTGCAGAATATTTCTCTAACTCCAAATCCGCTTTCGATTATTCTGTTTTTCAGATCTGTAAGGCACATATCGGCATTGGCGTATTGAAGCGTGCCAATCTCATCAAGCATTCTTTGCGGGATGATAAAGCCAGAGCAATTACCTTCTGACATTATAAGTATCAGGCCGAGATTCATGTCATCTTCAAACCAGTCAGCCATCCTTTCAAAGAGCGCTGCATCTCCACAGTCATACTGACCAACAACAAAATAATCAGCAGGGGTTTCAAATATGGCTGCATTGATCCCACTTGCAAAGCCTCTGCTTTTGTCTGGCAAAAGCACTTTGACGTTGTCCCATATATTAGATTCTGATTCAGCATCTGATATCAGCGTATAGCAGTGGCTGTCTGACAACTTGCCTGCGTCAGGCAGTTCGTTTGATGTGGATATAAAACCTATTCTGCGATGACCGGAGTCAAGCGGCAGTGGCTTTTCTTTTTCGATAACAGATAGCATCTCCTCAAGCCTGTTGATATATGTGTTGGACTGAAGCGCTCTCTTATGACCTGCAAGCCTTATCTTATCTCTTTCACTTTCGTGAGACAGATAATGCATGATCTTTTTGTAGCAATCGTTCTCAGAATCGAATGTCACTATCTCCTTGCCTTGCTCAAAAAATTCCTTGAGTTCATCGCGGCCTGAGTCAACGAGCTGAAACCCTGCGCTTGCTGCAATATAAAAGAGCGTGCCGTTTGGACTCTCTGGATTAAATGCATTCTTGTTTGTTGTGAAGTCATCGCTGCTTCTGTGCATGTTGAGCAGTATTCTGGTCTCTCTGAAAAATTCCGCGGTCGTGTCAAGAGGTATGTTATCAATTATCTGAATGTTTTTAGGCTCTTTAAGAGTCTTATTCCATGCGCTGCCAGCAACTGTTACATTCAGTCCTTTCGATGCGAGATACTCAACCAGCTTCACCCTGCGCGGAAATGGATTGCCCAGCAGTGCTATGTCCCTTTTATATTTGCGCGTTGTTGAGGCTAATGGATCAGACATACAACCGTGCGGCAAATAGAATGTATTGGGATTGCCGAAGTGCCTGTGATATTTGAGAGAGGCTCTGTCCTGTATGAAAACATGAGTAAAATATCTACTGAACGATATACTTCTTGCAGAGTCATAAGGCTCATCCATGAGCCAAGCAGCAAAAGGCTTTCCTGTATTTTTAATCTCCTGAAGTATCTGCCTCGGAATAGTGTAGCCCTGGACTGTGAAGATCAGATCAGGAGACTCCCTGTCTATAAGCGGCAGTATCTTCCATGCATCTTCCTGATGGAATGAAACATACTCAAGGAATTTCCGGTCAAACTCCTTTTTCCAGCATATTGCCTCTGACAGAAACTTTGTAGGCCTCACGGTAAACAGATGCACATTGTGCCCCATGCTCATCAAAGAGCTTGTAAGCATATCGCATATATAGTGGTGCGGCCACATCAGAGTAGGCGCAATGACAAATATTTTTTTGCCGCTCTCCTGCCTTTCAGATGATGATGCAGGCTTCAGACCGGAAAGCAGCGACTTCCATCCTGACAAATCATCGCTTCTGATTATCTTAAGATAAGTGGAGCAGGCTGGATATGATTTAGACATCCTGTTGCTGTCTGAGGTTACAAGATCAACACGCCTTATCAGCCTGTCTGTTATGTTTATTGATCTGAGATCATTGATCGACTCGTTGGTCAGCTTGTCAATGGAAAGCCCCTCAACTCTGGAAACGCGGCTGTCATAGATTGTACTGATGCCGGCTCTGGCAGCCTCCTCAACGATCATAAGTGATTTTCTGTGAATCACATTGGAGAATATGATAACATCAGCTTTTGATATATCCTTCAGATCATACTGCTCTATATCGAACAAGGTTATCTGGAGGCCTGAATCTTTTTTTAACGAATCCCAAAATTTGAAAAATCCAGCGGTGATCTCGTCAGACTTCCATTGATATACAATATGCAGTCTTATCATGACTGATCCTCGCTGACAGTTTTTCTGTATGCATCTATTGTCATGTCAACTGCATTATTGAAGGTGTATCTTGATCTCACGTACTCGCTTATTTTTTTGCGGTTGGCAGCCTGATTGCGCTTGTATGCGGAGACCACTGCAGTGCGTATGGAGTCCAGTGATCCAGGGTTTGCGTAAAAACCGTACTCGCCGTAATACTCTATTTCCCCTGCTCTGTCAGCAACAACAGGAGCGCATCCGCACATTGACGACTCTATGCTTGACAGGGATATGCCCTCTATCCAGCTCGGAAGCGCATGCACCCTTGCTGCTGCAAAAGCGCTGGCAAGATGTCTGTGCTTGAGCTGAGATATGAAGAGTGTGTTTTTATGCGACCATGCCCTGCACAGCTCGTAATACTCATCATCAGTCTTTGCGCCTACGATCACTATCGGTATCTCAGGTATATCACGCATTGCATAAAGGAGCATAAGCTGATTCTTGCGCCACTCAACATGTCCTGCTGCAATGATAAAATCCTTTATACCATACTGGTCAACGAATATTTCAGGTCCATACACTCCGAATGTCTCTTCATTTGCCGAGTTATACACGATTGAAAAAGGCCTTGTCCTGTCGAGGTTGAGGCTCATCTGCCGCATCTCCGTATACGAGAAGCATATAAGCCTGTCTGCTATCTCAAGCAAAGCCTTCTGGTCTTCCTCAATGTTCCATCTTGCATAAAAACGCATGTCCTGCTGCAGATCACCTGCCCTGAGTTTCTTCTGGGCGAGTTTTTCAAGAAGTGTTTCGCGTTCTCTTTTTGAGTGGACTTTGAATATCCTGTTTATCACATTTATTACAAAGTTTGTCTCTGAGGGATCCATGTAAATAGTAGAGATCACAACTTTTGCGTTGTTGCTCTTTACAGAGCTTATCTGAGATAGTCCGTCCTGCGTTTCCCACGCATTGTGGAACAGATGCACAAGATCATACCCAAGGCCTGAAGGCTGGTTCGAAAGCGATATGTCAGCATGCACGCCCTTGCGCTTGAGCATGTCTATCGTATTGAGCACGCGTCCTCTTGGTCCTGTTGCATCATCAAGTTTTGAAAAGAGATAGTGATGCACAACAACCAGCACGTTCATCTCTGCATATGGCAGATCTGAATCATTGTTTATCCCGTTTGCGACCAGCATACTGTCGCCATAAGCCTCCTGCATGAAGCAGTGCGGTATGTCGTTAAAATATTGCCTGTATATGTTCCTGACAAACTCCCTGCCCATGAAGTTGAGATGTCCTGTCACAAGATTCTCTTTTCCCCTGGTCTTGTTGAAATTGGAATACGCGTCCCTTGTTCTTAACGAGACATAGCCGCCTGGTTTGAGAATTCTTTTTATTTGTTTGAAAAACGCATCAAGGTTTTCTACAAATTCGAGCACATCCCACACAAACACAGCATCGAACTCATTGGCGCTGAATTGCGATAAAGCCTCATGGCTTACAGCCTCGATCTGCACGAGTTCAACCTGCTCTTTCCTGAATGCCGATGCGAGCATCTTGCTCTCAAGACCGATATGAAGAGCCTTTGTGTTATCATGAAAATACCTGCGGCAGAAGAAAAGCTTCCATTCAAAATCAGCATCAAATGAAGGGTAGTTTTCCTGCAATGTATGGTAAAGCTTGTTTCTTTTCTGCATGTCAGGAAAAGGGTATATGCTCATAAGGCCGCAGCCATGGCACTCCTCAATCTGCCGCATCTGATCACCACGGATCTGGACGCCGGAAACAGGAGAAAGGCTATGTCCGCAATGTCTGCACTTAGTCATAATACCTCTTGAACCACTCCTCAAGCACAAGCAGGCACCATAGCTTGAGCGAGTTGTGCTTGTCTATTGTCATGCGCTTGGGATCAAGCAGTGTCTCAACAAAGGCCGGTCTGATTATTCCTCTTTCTCGCGCCTTTTTGCTCAGGAGCGTGTCGTTAAGATAATTCTTGAATGCACCCTGAAACCAGAGGAACACAGGCACGGAAAAACCCATCTTCTTTCTGTAGATCACTTCATTCGGTATCCTTCCGCGCATCAGCTTTTTGAGTATGTATTTCTGAATGTGGCTTCTGTATCTGAAATGAAACGGCAGGCCGAGACAGAAGTTGACCACCTCATAATCGAGCAGAGGAACCCTCACCTCCAGAGATGAGAGCATGCTCGCCCTGTCAACCTTGAAGAGCAGGTTGTCAGCAAGATAGGTTGATATGTCAAAGCGCTGCACTCTTTGCAGATCATCAGAAGCATCCATTGAGTTGTAAAAATCCCTGAACTGATTGGTGGCAAAATCATCCTTTGGCTTCAGCTGATACGGAAACAGGGCTGAATACTCCTTTGGGCTGAAGGATTGAAGATTGGCAAGGTAGTCATCATAATGCAGCCTTATGGAGTCAGATATAAAAGGCTTCATATCCGGAGTGAATCTTGTAAGATCACCTATTGTCTGCACCTTTTTTATGGTTGAAAGGTACCGGTCGTATCCTCCGAATATCTCGTCGCTTCCCTCTCCGGAGAGACAGACAGTCACATTCTCAGCAGCGTACTTTGTCATAAGATATGTCGGCAGTATGGCCTGGTCAGCAAACGGCTCATCAAGTGTCTCAAAGAGCTCCTGCACAAGGCTCATTGCTGAATCTGCCTTGAGCACAAGCTGGTGATGCTCAACATTGGGGATAAAGGATGCTGCCATCTTTGCGAACTCGAGTTCGCTGTACTCCTTTTCCTCAAACCCCACTGAAAACGCCTTTACAGGCATATCCATAATGCCTGACATGTAGGAAGTAATTGCGCTGGAATCAACACCGCCGGAGAGAAACACTCCGATCGGCACATCAGATATAAGCTGTCTTTTTACAGAGCTGCTTATCAGATGATCGAGCTGCTCCATTGCCTGTGATTCGGACATGCTGCTCTCATATGCAGGCTCCGGCTTCCAGTAGCGGTCAATCCCGAATTTATTGTCTTTTAGAATGAAGAATGTGCCTGCTTCGAGCTTGCGTATATGCCTGAAAATTGTTTTTGGAGCCGGCACATACTGGAGCACAAGAAAGTCAGCAAGAGCGCCCATGTCAAGGTCAGCCTTGCCAGCTGCCTTGAGTACAGATTTGAGCTCGGATGCGAAGGAAAACTCTTTGCCGTCCCAGCAATAGTAGAGCGGCAGTATGCCGAGCCTGTCCCTTGCGCCAAAGAGCAGCTGCCTCTTCTGATCCCATATGACAAAGGCGAACTGGCCGTTAAGCCTCTTAAGACAGTCCGCGCCATATTCCTCATAAAGATGGATTATTACTTCAGTGTCACAGTTTGACCTGAATGCATGGCCTTGCTTGATGAGTGATGCTTTTAAATCAGGGAAGTTGAATATCTCTCCGTTGAAGCATATCCATACTGTCTCATCCTCATTTGACATTGGCTGGTGGCCTGCTGCGGAAAGATCGATTATGCTGAGTCTGCGGTGCGCAAAGCCGAGCCTGGAGTCAGGAGTGATGTAGAGTCCTGCGTCATCAGGACCGCGGTGGGTCAGCAGATCTCTCATGCTGACAAGGGTATCAGCTGATACCGGTCTGCCATTGAATGATGCAATACCGGCTATGCCGCACATTTAAAGCAGCACCTCTGCTGATAAGTTATAGCTGGCTGACTCTGAAGAGCCGGCATCATAATTTCCTGCAATCTTGCTGTGCGCAACAATAAAGGGCATCCAGTCCTCCGCAGGCTTACATGTCTGTCTATTATAATTTATTGCGTGCTTATTACTGCGATATGATTAAATGCAATACATATTAGCAATATATATGCCTGTCGCTCTTAACAAGAGCATGGCTCTACATTGGTGGGAAAGTGGATGGAATGTTAGATGTTGACGCTAAAGGTACTGCTTGAGTCGTGATAAGCGTGCTTGTTCATAATATGCTGCTTAATGCTCTGGATGGAGCGAAGCTTTGAGCCGATATTCTCTTTATCGATCTCCAGTATTGTGCGCAGCTCCTCATCAATCTTCATTATGCTTGTTATGATCTCGCGCGCTTCTGAGGAATTTTTTTCTTTGACAGGGAATTTATTTCCCATTTCTATACTGCCGAGCATCCTGTCGAGTTCTGATGTTATGCGCTGCCTTTCTTCCAGGATGCGGAGCGCATCATCAATACGCCCCTCTTTTACAGAAAGCCTCTGCTCAAACGCGGCCTTGTACAAAAGCCTCAGAAGATCGAGCAGGGCGCTGCTCATATCCTTACTTCCAGACCTTCGGAAGCCCTTGGGCTGGCAGGCTTGACAGCAGAAGCAGCTTCGAGTTCTCTCCAGCCGCTCCTCAATATTTCTATCACCTTTACTGCTTCGCGCAGGGATTTGGCATCATTGTGCATGTTTGCGCTGATAAGCCTTTCAACAACGAAATCGTAAAGCTTGCGGAGATTGACTGCTATCTCGCCACCCTGCTCTGCATTGAGCGAATTGGACAGCTCCGTGATAATTGCTGTTGCCTTTATAATAAACAGGCCTTTACCGGGTATGTCATTTTCTTCAATCTTTTTTTCCGCGAGTTTTATAAAATTGATAGCCCCGTCATACAGCAGCCCGACAATCCTTACCCTGTCGGACGTGCTGACTTCTGCCTGTTTATATGCCATTGCCTGAGTCATACTTAAATCCTCCTTTTATAAACTGTTAAACAAGTTGGTCAAATAGGTGCTCTGTGATTTCATACTTGTTATAAGCGTCTCCAGAGCAGAGAATCTTGCTACAAGCCCGTCCTCTGTGCGATTGAGCCTTTCCTGCATATTTGTAATATTTGTGCCGATATTGGCAACCATCTTCTGAAGTCCGGCTGTGCGTATGCTTATCGAACCCGTAGAGGAATCTGTTACGCTGTCTATGTAATTGGAAAATTTGTTCGCAATGCCATTAGTTGATGCAGTAAATATATTGGCAACCTTGTCCATATTATTGCCCAAGGCATTGGAAAGCATTGTACTGTCAACAGATATTATGCCGGTCTTGCTGTCGGTCTTGAAGCCTATCTGTGACAGTGACCTCATGTCTTCAGTGAGCCCCGTCACCCTGGATGAAATTATACTGCCCAGATTGGTGATCACCGACCGTGCTGCGGATTCACCCATAAGAGCGCCACCCACCTTTGTGGTCGAATTATATGCTGATTGCGAACCTATATAATTAACAACATTGTTATACGCGGCGGCGAATGTATTTATCTTGTCCTGTATAGCAGTTGTGTCGTTATCAACAGTAATGATTGAGCTTGACGAACCCTTTTTAAGCGTAATGGTCATGCCGGATACAACATCGCTGAATGTATTTGAACTCCTCTGCACGGACAACCCGTTCACTGTAAGTGATGCGTTCTGCGCCGTCTGTATAACATCGCGATACTGGCCGTTTCCGGGATCTGCTGTTTCATCAAGATTGAGAGTGGAATCGTCCCTGTTTATCGTTATGCCGTAGTCATAGCCTGATGTATTGCTCGTCATAACCAGTTTATAAGAAGGCGACTGGGTTGTGCCTGTGTTTATCACGGTTGCCTGCGCCTTTACCGTGCCTGTATAGGTCTGGTCATTTATCTCGACAGCCAAATCCTGAAGCGTCATGTCAGAAGCCGCTGTTATGGTTTTGGTCTCACCGTTTATTGTGAACTGAAATGTCCCGCCGCTTGCAAGGACAGTGGTTGTGTCTTTGTCAGCAAGCCCTATTTTGTGAGTTATCTGGTGGGCCTGCGCCAGATTGGTTATGTTTATAGTGTAGCTGCCGGCTGCTGCTGAATTGGATACAGTTGCCGATGCTGCCGTTGTATCAGATACAGAAGCCTTTTTTGCATAAAAATCTGATGCGGTCTTTAACGAATCTGATGCGCTTTTGAGCGCAGAGAGCCTGGATGACAATTCAGAATAAACACTGATCTTGGTGTTATATGCTTTCTGGTCTGACTGAAGTTTGGTCAGAGGCTGACGCTCAAGCTTCATAAGACCCTCGATCAATGAACTATAATCGATTCCCGAACTAACACCAGTGCTGGATGTAATCGCCATTTCAGGCCTCCTTGCTCAGAAAAACACCTCGGCTGCTACCCTTGATAGCCTTTGCTATTTCTATCATCTCTTTTGCGGGTATCTGCCGGATTACTTCGCCTGTGCTTTTATCAACAAGCTTTGCAACAACTATACCAAGTCCTTTTTCTATCTCAAATTGCACGCCTGTATTGAGATATTCGGTAATACTGTCGTCAACTTTTGGTTTATCACTCTGCTTCTGCTCTTCTGCTACAACTTTATTGGCCTCGGACATGACATTAGCCTGCTTCGTCTGCTTGGCAGGCTTTCTTATCTCAGATCCGGATTCCCTTTGCAGCACCTGGGATTGTCTGAAAGTTATGTCGTTCGTGATGTCCATTTCATTTTCCCTTCAAATGAGGCAGGGGTCCCTCCCCTGCCTCACCTGCATAGAGTTATCTCAACAGCGTGAGTGCCTGCTGTGGAAGCACGTTCGCCTGAGCCAATATTGATGTAGCAGCCTGAACCATTATCTGGTTCTTTGTAAATGTGGCTGTTTCAGAAGCAAAGTCAGCGTCCCTGATACGAGAATCAGCAGCTGAGAAGTTCTCAGAAGCGACCTGGAGGTTGCTTATTGTTGAGTTAAGCCTGTTCTGTACAGAGCCGAGTGTGCCTCTGTTCTGGGCGACTGTGTTGATAGCGCTGTCTATTGCGAGCAGAGCGGATACCGCTGCTGTTGCTGTAGATATGCTTGAGAATGTGCCGCCGATGCCCAGAGCACTTGCAAGGCTGCTGCTTGATGTAAGGCCTGACAGTATACCGGACAGAACAACGAGCTGATCGTTTGTTGTTGCCCTGAATCCGACCTGGAGTGTAACGCCTGTTGCTGACTGGCTTCCGTCGAGCAGCTTAACGCCGTTAAACTCTGTGGTCTTTCCGATTCTGTCTATTTCACTGATAAGCTGTGTGAACTCGCTGTCAAGAGCGCTTCTTGCTGAGCTATCGAGTGTACCGTTGGATGACTGTTCTGCAAGCTCTCTCATTCTGGTGAGAATGCTGCCGATTTCAGTAAGTCCGCCTTCTGCGGTCTGCATAAGGGAGATACCATCCTGTGCGTTTCTTACTGCCTGGTTAACGCTTCGGATGTTGGCTCTTAATTTTTCAGAAATTGAGAGGCCGGCTGCGTCGTCAGCAGCTGTGTTGATTCTTAGGCCTGATGAAAGCCTTGAAACTGACTTTTCGAGTGATGATGCGTTTGTAGAAAGGTTTCTCTGTGCTGTTATTGATGCGATGTTTGTGTTGATTACCAATGCCATGGTATTCCTCCGTGAATTGTGTTGTTTTCCGGGCATCCTGCCCGTTTTATGTTGATCAAAAGAGCTGCTACTGTTTAGGCCTGTTTGCTTCTTTCACCTCCTTGTGGCCTGGTGCTGCTCTTTTTTCTCATCTCTTTTATCGGTTGTCTTCTTAAAAAACTTTAGCCCTTTTTTTATTTTTTTATTTTCCTTGTTTTTCAATAGCTTGACTCAGCGGTTTTAAGTAATTTATGATCCTTTTATGAAATCACACTCAAAACTGATATCTTTTTTCTTGCCGCTGCTTCTGCTTTTAGCCCTGTCCTGCTCTGTAAAAAAGCCGTGCGTGACTCTGATCGGTTACAGCCTTACCAGCTCTGCCATATACATATATAACGGTACGATTTCTCATGACAAAGGCCTTGTCAACGCTGTAATCAAGACAGTGCCGTCCGGCAAAA
>JAJFVG010000112.1 GCA_021371915.1 Nitrospiraceae bacterium | reverse complement strand
ACATCAAGGGCCTGCCTGTAAGGATAATGGATACAGCAGGCATACGCGAGGCGCATGACCTTGCTGAAGTGGAAGGAGTTCGCCGCAGCCTCAAGGCGCTCGAGGGCGCTGATGTTGTGATAGCTGTTCTTGATTCATCCAGGCCTGCTGATGAGGCTGACAGGGAGGTGCTCGAAAAGGCATCTTTCAAAAGGACAATAGCTGTTTTCAACAAATCTGACAAAAACCCTTCTGCTGATCTGAAGGGATTAAGAGGTGTTTCTTTAAGGCGGGCTGACACAGGCGCTGAGTTCATAAAGGTTGATGAGACAGAGTCAGAGGCTCCGCTTCTTCGCATTTCTGCTGCAACAGGCCAGGGACTTGAGGGCCTGAAAAACATGCTTTATGATATGTGCGTGCATCAGCAGCATGGGGGCTCTGCCGAAGGCCTGCTCGTTACAAACCTGAGGCATAAGGTTCTTATAGACAATGCTGTAATTTCATTGTCAGGGGCCCTTCAGTCCATCAGCAGTAAAGAGCCTTATGAGATTACAGCAATATCACTGCGAGAGGCGTTAGACAGCCTCGGCCGGATAACCGGCGCGGTCACAACAGACGACATACTTAACAAAATCTTCAGCGACTTCTGCATAGGAAAATAAAAATCAAAACTCAAAACGCATAATCATTTTCGCGTAATCTGATTGACGTTATTTTTGTTCATTACTATCTGGGGCGAGTCCCACCTGTTAAGTTTGTGCTCAAATATATAGCTTGCGGATTGATAATAAGCAACAGCTTCTTCAGCCACCTCGCGGCCGGCAGGGCTGGCAACCGGCACCATGCTCATGTCAGAGAGCCTTCTTATCTCAACCTGTTTTTTTAGATCGAGAATAACAAGCATGCCGTCATCGATGTATCCGAGCTTTTGGTATGTGCCTATAAAGGCCTCGCCCTGATCCTGTTTGACGTTAAAAACATCCTTGCCGATAAATTTTGATATATATCTGAAGTTCATCATGCCGAGAACCGTTGGCGCAATATCGATCTGGCTTACTATCGTGTCGAATGTGCGAGGGGTGATATGCGCGGGCGAATAGACGATAAGCGGGATATGATACCTGTCCGGCGGAAGGCTCATCTTGCCCGCAGAGCTGGCGCAGTGATCTGCAACTATTACGAAAATAGTATCCGCATACCAGGGCTGGCGTTCAGCATCGCTGATGAATTTCCCGATGGCATAGTCTGTATATTTGACAGCTCCCTTGCGTCCTGTTTTGGATGGTATGTCTATCCTGCCTTCAGGATAGGTAAAAGGCCTGTGGTTTGAAGTTGTCATGATGTGCGCAAAAAATGGCGCGCCGCTTTCATGCGATTTGTTTAATTCAGCTATCGCTTTTGTGAACAGGTCTTCATCACTGACGCCCCATGCGTTTTCAAAACGGATATCTTTTTTTGCCATGGTTTTTTTGTCAATGGTGGCGTATCCATTATGCCCGAAGAAGTAGTTCATGTTATCGAAATATCCATTGCCGCCGTAAATAAACTTCACATCATAACCTTTGCTCCTCATGATCTGTCCCCATGAAAAGAGGTCTTCATTGTCAGGCCGTTTTACGATCGATCTGCCTGGAGTGGGTGGTATAGAGAGTGTCACTGCTTCGAGTCCGCGGTCTGTCCTGGTGCCGGTTGCATATGCCTGCCTGAAAAAGAGTGAATTGCGCGCAATCCTGTCGAGATTTGGCGTAAGATTTTCCTTATTGCCGAATACACCGAGAAAATCCGCGCTAAGGCTTTCAACCATTATCACCACAACATTAAGCTTCTTTTCCGGCCCTTTGCCGGCTATTCTGTGCCTTATGTCTTGCGGATCATTCGAGACCAGTCTGCCGCTTAGTTCATTTATCTCGCGCTTCAGGAGTTTTAAGGCTGCTTTATCATCCAGTGACCGGTAAAAAGTTTTGAAATCAAGAGAATTGTTTTTTATCGCCGCAAAAAAATTATACATGCCGTTTGCTGCTATTTCATTTGCGTATGTGTTATGCGAAACCCTTGTGTAGGATTGGTCAATCAGAAGGACGGACAGTGCCGGAATGAGCAGAATGACAAGCCCGACTTTTAAGCGCTGGATCAGTTTTGTCTCAGGAAAAAGTAATGAGGCATCAAGAGATTTCCTGAGCGCCAGAAACAGTATGAGAGCAAGGGATGCGATTGCTCCAAATATGAGCGCTAGGTTGTATGATTCGCGTATGTTTTTGATCACTTCAGTTGTGTATACAAGGTAATCGACTGCGATGAAGTTGAAGCGCGTGCTGAATTCATCAAAGAATATGTATTCGGCAAATCCGTCAAACATCATGATATACAGAGTTGCAAATGCCGCGATGTAGACAGCCGGCTTGTGCAGTCTGCTTTTAAGTGCTCTGTCAGGTGCAAACGCAAGATACAGAATCATCGGGACTGCTGCATACATGGCTGTCACTACATCGTAAAAAAGGCCTGTTACGTATATCTTCAGTAAAAGCCCGGTATGAAGCATTGGCCAGCTTTTTATAATTAGCGTTGTTCTAAGGATGAATGAAAACGAGATAAAAACAGCAAGGTAAAGCGCAAGAAGCCTGAAGCGGCCTATTGAATTTTTTTGTATGTTCAGCATGAAATTCCTCATGTATGTCTCCTCATATTGGAATTGAACCGTATGCATCAGTCCGCAGACCTGAAAGGTAAGTCAATGAATATGTTTGGGTCAGGCAGCAGCGGGATATTCGGAATCAGAATATGGGAGGCGCTCTTTTTGCAACTGATGACTGCTGAGGCGAGGAAACATTCCGGTCTGTTTTTAAACACCCGCTGATGAATGCGGGAGAGAAATCTTCAAATGAACAGGATGCCTCGTGAAATGCGATAACAGGGGGATTGATCGAGTCATTGAAGTTGTCATCATAACAGGAAGCAAAGAGTGCAGCTGCAACAAAAAGGTAGATGAAAATAATGCAAAAACGACAGGTTGCGCCAATATGCCCTGAAGGGAAGGTGTTTCGTACTGCTAAGTGCATCATTGTTTAATTTATCTGTACTGCCTTTATTTGTCAATCGAAAAAGTAATCTGCTTTAAAACTGAAGGGGCTGCGCTCGTTATGAGCGCAGCCCCTTATGAGAGTAAATACAAAAATTATTTTTTTGCCGGTTCAGCAGCTTTTTGCTCAGGTTTCTTCTCAGGCTGTGCTGCAAAGTTGATGGATGATATTTCATCCCTGTTTATATCGACCTTGTAGTTCTTTTTTATGCCTTCAAGATATTTGTCAAAGCCTTCTTTCTGCTTTTCAGCAGTCAGCTTCTGCTTTATAACATCCTTTGCCTTGTCAAAAGGCACGAGCTTGCCCTGCCTCTCTGTAACCTTTAGCAGATGGATGCCGTCTTTTCTCTTGAGGGGCACGCTTATGTCGCCCTTCTTGAGCCTGAATGCTATGTTCTCGAGGTTTGGGTCCAGCTCACCGAGATTGAAGCTGCCGAGGTCTCCGCCTGACTTTGCGCTCTTTGTGTCTGTAGACATTTCAGCAGCTACTTTGGCAAAGTCTTCGCCTTTTTTCAGTCTCTCGGCTGCCTTTATCGCATCCTGTTCGTTGTTCACTACTATGTGGCTGAGTCTTATCTTTGTGGGCTCTATCATGTCTGCCTTGTTCTTGTCATAGTAAGCCTTCACATCTTCATCAGTAACCTTTGACCAGCCTTCCATCTCCTTGCCGAGCATCTGCTGGATCAGGGTCACCTTTTTGAAGTCTTCGAGCTTCTTTTTAAATTCAGGAGTCTTTTCAAAGCCCTTCTTTTTGGCCTCCATGTAGAGCATTTCCCTGTTTACGAGTTCATTTATGAGCCTTTCAGTTCCCTCAGGGCCTTTATAAAACTCCCTTGCCACTTCAGGAAGCGCGCTGATCTCGGTCTGTATCTCCTGTTTAGTAATTTTTGTGCCGTCGATCTTTACGGCATACCCGCCCTTGCCGTCGGTCTTTGAGCAGGAAAGCACAAAAGCCAGTAAAAAAGTGATTGCCAAAAGCCTTTTCATTTGTCAGCTCCTTGAAATAAAATTAATACACTCTAACATATTCCGTATGCAAAAAAGGAGTCTGCGGCAAGGGGATTCTGGTACAATTTAGTAAACCTGTTCAAGGAGCTTGATTATGGAGATTTTTCTGAAGCTTTTGATATCTGTTTTGTGCGGCGGTATTATAGGGCTGGAGCGCCAGAGAAGGGGGCAGTACGCGGGCTTCCGCACCCAGCTTCTGGTATGCATGGGATCGTGCCTCTTTACAGTGCTTTCTATCGAGTTCAATAAGCAGTTCGGTACTTTTGCTGATCCAGCCAGAATAGCTGCGCAGGTTGTTACTGGAATAGGATTTCTCGGTGCTGGTGCGATTTTGCGTCATGAACATTATGTGCGCGGACTTACTACGGCAGCCTCCATGTGGGCTGTCAGCGCAATCGGACTTGCCATAGGCTTTGGCGCATTTACACCCGCACTGATTGCAACGGCGCTTGTACTGATTAATCTGATCATATTTAAAAACATCGAAAATATTATATCCCAAGACAGATATACTACTCTCACATTGAGGCTCAGAGGGCTTGAGCCACTTGATCTAAGACAGCTTTTCCCTGACAAGGCGCTAAAACTGAGGCAGGTTAAGCTCTTTTTCCTTAAGGAGCAGAATGTGGTTGAACAGCACTATACTGTAAGATACAACGATTATTCAAATCTTCTGAATATGGTCAACTCTCTTAAATCAAGAGAGGATATTATCAATCTGAACTTATCATGATGACCTTCAATACGGCGCGCAAGAGATGAAAAGGGCTGTTGTCGGCATGAGCGGCGGGGTGGACTCCTCTGTTGCCGCCCATCTGCTCAAAAAGTCCGGATACAGTGTGCATGGCGTAAGCTTTATCCTGTATGAGTCGAGAATGCGTCAGCACTTCGGGTCAGCGCCATGCTGTTCAATAGCGAGTGTTAATGATGCTGCTGATACAGCCCGCGCGCTCGGGGTTGAACACAGGACAATAGACCTGAGGGATGAGTTCATGGCGCAGGTTATAGAGCCTTTTGTTGCGGCATACTCAAAAGGACTTACGCCAAATCCGTGCATACTCTGCAATATGAGGATAAAGTTTCCGTATCTTCTGAAGGCAGCAAAGGAGCTTGGCGCAGATGTTATCTCAACAGGCCACTATGCGCAGGTTGAGCATTCATCCACAAAATTAACGATTGCTGATATTGAAGTGTCAGCGGGCTCTGCTCTGAAAAAAGGCATTGACGAGAAAAAGGACCAGTCTTATGTGCTCTATGGAATGCAGCAGGAGGAGCTGTTGTGTCTGAATCTTCCATTGGGCAGCATGAAAAAGAGTGATGTTAGAAAACTGGCTGATGATCTTGGCCTGCCTGCGGCCCGCAGACCCGAAAGCCAGGAGATATGTTTTGTGGAGGGAAGGAACTACCTGAGCCTTGTTGAGGCAGCAGCAGAAGATACCGAAGGCCCCATGATACAGATCCTCACTGGCAAGGAGCTCGGCAGGCACAAAGGCATACATAGATACACCATAGGCCAGCGAAAGAGGCTCGGCATAGAGTCGCTCGAACCCATGTTTGTTGCGCGGATAGACCCTAAGGACAATGCTGTGTATGTAGGCCCGCGAGAAACAGCGATGATGAGGGAGTTCAGCGTCAGCAGTATCAACTGGCTTGTTGAAATCCCCTCCGGACTGCATGAAAGAAGAGGCAGCTTCAGGGCATTTGTAAAGGTGCGTTCCACAATGAAGGAACAGCCGGCAACAATAACAGTTCAGGCCTCTGATTCCGCTAAGGTTGTTTTTGATGAGCCGCAATGGGCGCCTGCGCCAGGTCAGAGCGCTGTGTTTTATGTCGGGGATATTGTTGCGGGCGGAGGCTTTATAGACCAGATGCGGTTTTAAATCCCTCTGATCTTATGGTATTTTAAAAGATAAAATAAGTCCGGAGCTCCATATGAAAGGCAAAGTTATATCCGTCAATATCAGTGAAAAAAAAGGCATGAGGAAAAAACCTGTTGATGAGGTTGTTGTAACTGAAAACATGGGCCTTGTCGGAGATGCTCACGCATCTTCAGAGTGGCACAGACAGGTGAGTCTGCTGGCGATCGAGAGCATACAGAAGATGCAGGCAAAAGGCCTTGATGTTAAGGCAGGCCATTTTGCAGAGAATATAACCACAGAGGGTATTGATCTGGCCTCGCTGCCTGTTGGCGCAAAGATGTTCATCGGCTCTGAGGTGGTGGGTGAGGTGAGCCAGATAGGCAAGGAGTGCCACAAGCGCTGCGCCATATACTACCAGGCCGGCGACTGCGTTATGCCAAAAGAGGGCATATTCATAAAAGTGATTAAAGGCGGCAGAGTGAAATCCGGCGACAGCATTGTTGTAGAGGCCTGAGCTTTCAATACGGATTTGCAAAGGTAAACATGATAACAGCCGCAATTCTCACACTCAGCGACAAGGGCTCAAGAGGCGAAAGAAAGGACACAAGCGGCCCTGCGATTGCTGACATCCTAAAGCGCATAGGCGCTGAGGTGCTGCATTACGACATCCTTCCTGATGAGCAGATTCTCATAAAGGAAAAACTCCTTTATTACTGCGGCAGGGTTGATATTGTTTTTACAACCGGAGGCACAGGGCTTTCACCAAGGGATGTTACCCCTGATGCAACTCTTGAGGTTATCGAGAAGCAGATACCCGGCATAGCAGAGACCATGAGGATGGAGGGGCTCAAAAAGACCCGTAGGTCAATGCTTTCGCGCGCTGTTGCCGGCTACAGGGGCAAAACCCTTATTATCAATCTGCCTGGCAGCCCTGCTGCTGTGAGGGAGAATCTCGAGGTGATACTGGATGTGCTGCCTCACGCAGTTGCAAAGATAAAGGGCTCGCAGGAGGAGTGCGGCAGATGAAGGAGATGTTTGACGCATTTCCGTATGCAGGCGCTTTTATGGCAGGCATATTCTCTTTTCTTTCCCCATGCGTATTGCCGCTTGTGCCTGCGTATGTATCTTACATAACAGGCATGTCTATTGAAGAGCTCCAGAAGTCCAGGGGTGTTGGTGCAAGGCTCGCAAAGACGCTCGCTTTTATATCCGGTTTCTCATCTGTATTCATCGCGCTTGGGGCATCATCGTCATTCATTGGCGCTTTTCTTTTCCAGTATATCGACCATATGCGGATTGTCGGCGGCATAATAGTAATCATACTCGGCCTCTTTGTTGCAGGATTCCTCAAACTCGATTTTCTGATGAGAGAGCGCAGGATGCATATAGAGAGCAGTCCGGCAGGATATATCGGCGCTTTTGTGATAGGGATGAGCTTTGCAGCAGGCTGGACCCCATGCATCGGCCCTATACTCGGCACAATTCTCATATATGCAGGCAGCCAGGCATCAGCGCTCTACGGCCTAAAGCTGCTGGCTGTATATTCTCTCGGGCTTGCGGTGCCGTTTTTTGTTACAGCGCTTGCCCTCAACTTCTTTCTCAAGTATATTAAAGGCCTCACACGGTATATGCGGGGCATAATGATAGCAAGCGGAGTAATGCTCATAATATTCGGCATACTTCTGCTCACAAACCAGGTGTCGAGACTCGCAAGCATGATCCCGGGACTGGGCATAGATTTTTAAGGATGGTCAGATGAAAGAACGGTATGAATCAAAAGAGATTGAGCTTAAGTGGCAGCAGAAATGGGCAGAAACAGGA
>JAJFVG010000064.1 GCA_021371915.1 Nitrospiraceae bacterium | reverse complement strand
TGTTCCTGCTCTGGTTTTTTTGCGAGGCTGCTTATTATCTGTTTATCAAAAAGTTTTTCGCGTGTTGTGAGTTTTTTCTGTTCAACATCCTGCTGCAAGGATTTTTGCGGAATAATGTCTGATGAATCGGGGACTTTGGGGGATGCTGCTGATGTTTTGTCAGAATCAGCGGTTGTTGGTTTTTTTGATATATCCTGTTTTGAAGCTTTAGCACTGCTTTCAGCAGAGCCATCTTTTTTAGGCCCTTTTTGGGAAGGCACAGCCCAGAGTTCTTTTGGGTCTGGCAGGTTTTCAGGCAGTCTTGGCGAACGGAAGACTTTTTGCTTTTGCTGTTTTGGCTGGGGCTTGGTTTGTTGTTTTGGAGGCTTTAATTCTTCAGGGGTGATCAGCTGGGCAACAAAAGGCTCATGCTTTTTCGGCTTTTCAGGAGTGTAGAGCAGAAATGCCATGACAAGCACAATCGTATGCAGTATTACAGAAAATACAAGCGATCTTTTCAATGTAATTGTATTTTAACTTATCAGGCAGAGTTGAAAGATAGCTACCATATTTTGATTATATGTCTGAAGAGGCTCACATATGAAAAAAGACTGCGTTTGCTGGCATCTTTTCTCAGCCATAACTGCATTGCCATCTCCTGCACTTCTTTTCTCTGATGCAGGAGCACCCATCTTTCTATATTATTAGTGTTCTTTAGCAGATGCTTTCTTATTATGCTCATCATCATAAAGCGCATCTTGTATGCCCGTTCCCACTCTTTTTTGTACTGCTCAGGCTTTGCCTGGGCAACAGCTCTTGCAGCCAGCTGCCCTGACTTCATGGAGTAATATATGCCTTCGTAAGATACAGGCATTACAGTGGAGCCAGCGTCCCCTGCAAAGAGTATATTGCCGAGATTATATACAGGCTTGCTCCAGACAGGTATGCGGAATGCCCGCATCTTTGAGATGAACCGTTCCCTGCTGAAGTCTTTTATATCCTGCCTGAATCTCTGCTCCATAAAGCTGTTTATTATGCTTGTCAGTAGGCCGGGGTCTTCGTTGCCTGTGCCAACAGAAAGGAAGTTGCCGGCAGGGAATATCCATGAATATGACAGCATGGAGTAATCTGCGCCAAACCAGAATTCACAGGTGTCCTGATTGTAGTCATCAGGTTTTACATATGCAGAGATGGTATAGACAAATCCAGGCTTTGGAAGGCCTGCTGATGAGGCGGCCCTGAAAGTTATTCCATCGCAGGCAATAACATAGTCAGAAGTGATCCTGAGCTCTTCGCCTGTCTTTCTGTCCCTTGCCAAAGAGACCACCTGTTTGCCTGTCTTTTCGAATCTTATGAATTCCGACTCAATTATACTGGCTCCATTTTCTGAAGCTGCCTGGCGCAAAGAAGAGTCGAGTTCATGCCTTTCTGTAATGCAGAAGGTGCCGCCGGTAAGGTCTATTGATACAGATTCTCCGCGGGGTGAAAAGACCTTTATTTTTGTAACCTTGTTTCTTATTACCCGCTCGGGTATGCCGAGTTCAGCAATTGCTGAAGATGGGATCGCTCCGCCGCAAGGTTTTGTATAGGAAAAATCACGCTCAAGGATGATGGTGTCTATACCGCTTTGTGCCAGAGAGCGGCCTGCTGAAGCTCCTGCCGGACCGCCGCCTATCACAAGCGCTTGTGTTCTGATCTCTTTCATGCGGCTGCTATTTATGAACCTCTTTTTTAAATCCGTGCTGGCTGGGAACAGCGAGTACAGGATGTATCGAGTTCCTCATAACCCTGTCAACAGTACTGCCGAAAAAGAGCCTGTCAATGCCTTTTCTGCCGTGAGTGCCCATTACGATAATATCTATTGCGTTGCTGTCAGCGAATTTAAGTATCTCTTCATACGGAGCCCCTCGCAGTACAGCATAATGCACCTTTTTCAGGCTGCTGTAATACGTCGAGCCAAAGCGTTTAAGCTCTTTTGAAGCGCTCGCTTCCATCTCCTTGAAAATCTCATTAAGGGACATATGAGGCACATAGAGGCCCGATGCTGTCTCCAGGTCGTATATTACATTGATGATAAAAAGTTCCGAGTCATATTTTTGCGCAAGGTCTGAAGCATAAATGAGTGCATGCAACGCACTGTCTGAAAAATCTGTGGGCACAAGTATCTTGTTAATGTTCATCAGCATTCCTCCCAAAAAGGATTTCGATCAAAACAGCACAGTAATTGTTAAAGGGGTTCGGTATTTCAATACAATTTAAGCTGTTATTATTATGCCATAAATTTAATGCTGACTGCAGTAGATGGACAATCAGCATCGATAAGAGACAAAAGACAAGAGGTGCAGGCTGCCGCGATACGCGATTGCCTATCTGTTTCTTGTGTATATGCTTCTTAGCCCTTCAAATGTGAGTTCTGGTATCAGCACTTGGCGCAGTTTTAAATGGTGGTGTATTGTTAAAGCATGTCCTCCGGTAAGTATGATCCTGAATCTGAGCCCGGTCTCCTTTCTGATTTGCCGTACAAGTTCCCTTATGGCACCTGTAGTGCCGATTATTATGCCTGATGAGATGGCGCTGTCAGTGTCAGGGCCGAGCGCAGGCACTTCTGCAAGGAGCTTTCTGGTTTTTAATTTTGCTGTGCCGGCATTAAGGGCCTTCAGCATGGTTTCTATGCCCGGCATTATGGCGCCGCCGACATAAAGTCCGTTTTCCCCTGTTACAGTAAGTGTTGTTGCTGACCCGCAATCAACAACTATGCATGGAGATCCATATCTCGCAAAAGCAGCAGCTGCATTGGAAATCCTGTCCGCACCTGTTGATGATGGATCCGGGATGCTGAATCTGAGCCCCGTGTTCAGTCTGCTCGATATGACCAACGGTCTTTTTTTGCATATGTTTTTTACGGCCTTTGCCACTGCTTTGGTTGCAGCAGGCACAACTGAACTTATGATTGAATCGATATCATTGGCTTGTTTAATATTCTTTGATATGAAACTCGCAAGGATCCGCTGATATGCGGCAGTGGTTTTGATCGGCAGTACAGGAATTTTCAGCGTTATGAACGGCCTGCTCTTTTCAGCATTTCTGTAAATGCAGAACCCGATTGTTGTGTTGCCTATGTCAACGCAGAGAAGCGCTGGTGCATTTATTTCAGTCATATGATTTTACCTTGATATCTCCTGAAAGAATCGTTTTGAGCGCATTATCCTGTTGCCTTACAATCAGCCTGCCCTCTTCATCAAGACCCTCTGCAATGCCTGACGTCTCCCCTTCTGCGCTGGATACGGTTATATGCCTGCCTATCATTCTTGTGTGGAGCAGCCATGTCTCAATAACCGCTTTTATTCCGTGAGCCTTCAGCAGGGTATAGCAATCATCTGTCTCCTGGAGCATGGCTGCTGCAAGTTCAGACCTGTTAAGCGTTATGCCGGTCTCTGCAAATATTGATGTGGCTGGTATTATCGTATCTCTTGGCAGTTCAGACCCCGGTATATTTACATTCAGGCCTATGCCGACCACAGCGCAGGATAGTTTCATGCCCTCGATCCTGGATTCAGTAAGTATGCCGCCGGTTTTTTTAGCCCCTATCATGAGATCATTCGGCCATTTTATATGCGCGTCTATGCCGGGAACCAGTTTTTTCATTGCATTGATGCAGCCGATGGATGCCATAAGAGTAATGATTGACGCTACATTTGGCTGCATGTCAGGCCTCAGAAGTATGCTTAGATAGATATTCTGCCCAGGCGGGGATATCCATCTTCTGCCGAGCCTGCCTCTACCGCCTGTCTGCTCATCCGCTATTACAACATAACCTTCAGGCAATTGCTGTCTGCAAAGCTCAAGGCATATGTCATTTGTGGAGCCTGTCTTTTTGTAAAGCTCCACCCTTGAGCCTATAAGCGTTTTTTTGCGGAGCAGTGCCTTTATTGCAGCTTCTGAAAGATCAGCGCAGCAACTGCCTGCATTATGTCCAGTAGAGTTGTTTATGCCCTCTACTCCTGATCCAGTATCACTACAGGGATTTTGCCTTTTAGCAGTTCAGCAAATTTTTTCGCATCGCTGCTGCTGCCCACTATTGAGCCATAATGCATTGGAACAGCAACCTTGGGTTTTATATCGAGAGCAGCGTTTGCAGCCTCATCAGCTGTCATAACATATGTGCCTGATACAGGCAGCAGCGCCACATCAATATTGCTGAATGTCTTCATCTCAGGTATGCGGTCAGTATCGCCGGCAAGATATATTTTCTGGTTGTTTGTCCTGAATATGTAGCCGACCCATCCTTTGTCTTTTGTATGGAACTGCTTGTTAGTGTTGTAAGCAGGGACAACTTCTATTTCAATGCCGTCAATATTGAGTTTGTTGCCTGGTTTTACTGCCTTTACATTGCCTGAGAGCTTTGCAGCGCAATCCGGGCTGGCTATGATTATTGTCTTTGGGCCCTGAAGTTTCTTGACGTCTTCAACAGAGCAGTGATCATAATGTTCATGAGTTATGAGGATGATGTCAGCTGTGTCAGTTTTTTTGATTTTGAAGGGGTCGGTATAAATAGTTTTTTGTCCGGTTATTTTAAATGTGTCATGTCCGAGCCAATGTATATTTTTAATCATCTCATTTCCTCCTGCTGATGCCCCAAAAGCTGCTGATGCCAGAAAGCAACATATTGTTATAGCTATAAAAAAAGACCGTTTCATAGCGCCTCCTTTTGATGTGATTATATCACAAAAAGCATAGCATGATTTTTGCCGCTTTGTGCATACAACCTTATCATATTTGCTGCTGCTGAAGGTTACAACTTAAGGATTTTGCTCTTGACAAAACAAAGCTGTCCTGTTATTGTTTATACCATCCTTTAACAATCATCATATCAAATAAATGGAAGGGGGAAGTTTGTCATGACAAAAGCTGAGCTTATCGAAAAGATCGCCGCCGGTGCAGGACTTACAAAGACTGATGCCGGAAAGGCTCTTGATTCTGCTCTTGATGCGGTAAAGGTATCGCTTAAAAAGGGTCAGAAGGTTACACTCGTTGGCTTTGGAACATTCTCTGTTTCAAAGAGAAAAGCCAGAAAAGGCCGCAATCCAAAGACCGGAGCGGAGATCAAGATTGCTGCAACAAAAGTTCCTAAGTTTACTGCTGGCAAGACATTAAAAGATTCAATAAAGTAGTTTTATTCAGTTTTTCATGCCATTATAATTCAGGGGTGGGTCATAATTGATCCACCCCTGTTTTGCTGGTTTTTCCCAAAAGAATGACAATTAAGCAGCATTATCATGGAGGTGCGCATGATTGCCCAGTTCAGCATGGTGCCTGTAGGCGCCGGCACAAGCCTGAGTGAAAAGATAGCGTGTATCGCAGACATTATTGATAAAAGCGGGCTCGACTACAGGCTTACGGCAATGGGCACAATAGTTGAGGGGTCATGGGAAGAGGTTATGTCCCTGCTCAAGCTATGCAGGGATGAAGTGATGAAGAGCTGCGACAGGGTCTACATTACTGTTGCTATCGACGAAAGAAAGGATAAATCTGGTAGAATAACCGGTAAAACAGATGCAGTTGAAAACAGGCTCGGCAGGCAGCTCAAAAAATAACCGGGCTGGAGAGGTTTTTATGAGCGCTATACTGGCAGCTGTAGATCTTGGCAAGGATACAGAGAGCATCCTGGCATACACTCACTGGCTCTCGGCAAACTGGCAGACCGGTAACATGGATGCGCATCTGCTCTTTGTACTCGATTATTCACTCACTCCGCCAGCATACATGATGCCTTATTTTGAAAAAGAGCGCATTAAGAACAAGGAGGCGCTTGATAAATGGGCTGCTGCATTGCAGCTGGCAGGTGTTAACACATCTTATGATATTCAGTCCGGCAGGCTTGTTGAAACATTTGCTTCTGCGATAAAAGAACGCAAAGCATCTGTTATGGCGGTTGGATACAGGACTCACATGCTCAAACCGAGCAGCTCTGAAAGACTTATCAGGTCGTTGATTGTGCCTACATTTATAGTGCGCGGCAAACAGGCGCTCGACAAAAAGATCGGGGATGTGAAAATTAAAAAGATACTCTGCGCTGTTGATATGTCTCCTGATGCAAAGAGGTCTCTTGACACTGCCAGAAGGCTCTCCCGCAAGAGCGGAGCCCATCTGGATATACTCAATGTTGTGGATATGAAGACAATAAAGGAGTGCATGTCTCTGTGGAAGGGGCTTGACGAGCAGCAGGTTTTGTGCAGTACAGAGCTTGCAGCAGAGGCCCATACTGCATTAACCTCTTTTGCAGGCACAGAAGACCCTCTGGTTGTGAAAACAGGGATACCGCATGAGGTAATCACCCAATATGCCGAAGAGTCAGGCGCTGACCTTATAGTTATGGGTGCGCGTGGGGTATCACGTTTTGAAGGTCTGTTCCTGGGCAGTGTGTCAGAATCCGTCATCAAGACCTCAACATGCCCTGTGCTGGTGGTCAACTGACATCATGGATATAGCTATACTCGTCCTGAGCCTGCTGGTCATACTTGCCAGCGCTGAGATATTCACAAACGGGGTGGAGATGCTCGGTAAAAAGCTATCTCTTTCCCAGGCTGTTGTGGGCAGCATACTTGCTGCTGTCGGCACAGCGCTCCCTGAGACAATACTGCCTATAGTGGCCATTCTGCTGCACCCAGGTGAGGCTTCTCATGATATAGGCGTTGGCGCCATCCTTGGCGCTCCATTCATGCTCTCGACCCTGGCCCTGCTGCTGGTCGGCATAACCGTGCTCTGCACATTTATGCTCAAACGCAGAAGGTTCGAGGTTGATATTGAAATTCACTCGCTCCAGAGAGACCTCACATTTTTTATTGTTATGTACAGCGCTGCGATATTTGTGCCGATGTTCATCAGCGGACACAGGGTGCTGATAGCGCTCGGCCTGGTTGCACTCTACTGCTTTTACGCATACCTTACATTCAGGGGAGAAAGCGGGCATATTACATCCAATGAAGAGCTGTATCTCAAACGACTATGGGTGTTCTTGAGGAATTTTGCAAAGAGGCATCCGGTTATCGCATCAGATCACCAGGCAGGACTGGCTTTGATAGCAGCTCAGGTGCTTATTGCCCTTGGCTTGATGGTGAGTGGGGCTCATATGTTTGTCGGCAGCCTCCAGACACTCTCAGCAGCATGGGGCATGAACCCGCTGCTATTTGCGCTGCTTATCGCGCCAGTGGCTACTGAGCTGCCTGAAAAGTTCAACAGCGTGACATGGACGATAAAGGGCAGCGATACCCTGGCAATGGGCAACCTTAGCGGGGCTATGGTTTTTCAGTCAACATTTCCCGTTGCAGTCGGGCTTCTGTTTACTGAATGGAATATATCAGGACTGGCTCTTTTTTCCGCGGTGCTGGCATTGAGTGCCTCTGCAATTATTCTTGTTGAGTCATATATAAGGAAAAAGGTTTCGCCGATAACATTTTTGATCTGCGGCAGCTTCTTTGCAGTGTATGCTGCCGCAGTTATTTTAAGTTAGTCACTTCCAGGAGCCGAACTTTACAAACTCGTCAACCTCGCGCCTGAAGGCCCTCGGCAAAAGAGTGATGCCAGGCTTTAGATAACCTACACCTACCAGCATCGGCACTATCTTGTCCTGTGGTATGCTGAACTCTTTCTTGATGCAGTCTTCATCAAATCCATCCATGGGATGAGTCTCAAGCCCCATGGCCTTTGCGGTAAGCATGAGGTTCATCGCAAACAGGGCAGTATTTTTTACTGCGAAATAGTTTCTTTTTGTGCTGCCTGCTTCATCATAAAGTTTTTTTACAACGCCTCTGTAGGCATCCTTCATCTCAGGCTTCATGTAACCCAGTTCAGCCCAGCTGTTGAGCATCCTGTCAACATTCTCTTCAACGCAGGAAGGATCAGCCACCATTATGAGTACAACAGATGCTTCTTCAATCTTTGGCTGGTCCATGGCGCATTTGCGCAGTCTCTTTTTATCGCCTGCATCCTGCACAACCACCACCTTCCATGGTTGGAGATTGAATGATGAAGGTGAGAGGTTTGCTGTTGTGAGCAGTTCGTTGAGAATGCTGTCCGGTAATTTGCGGTCCGGATCGAAAAAATTGATGGAACGTCGTTCTCTGATTGCTGTTATTGCTTCCATGGTTGCTCCTTATTTTGATTTTGAGGTGTTTATGCCAAACAGAGTATAAAGCGCGCAGTATCCGGCCACTCCGGTAAAAATATTTAGCATGCCGAGTATAAAAAGAAGTACCGTGAGCCAGCCGGTGCTCGATACAAAAAGCGCGAGCGCTAAAAGTATCAGCCCGAGCAATATCCTGATACTGCTGTCAGCCTGTCCAACGTTTTTTGTCATAATGCCCTCCTGTAAAATGAACTCAGACAGCAACTACCGATTTTACCCCTGGCACCCGCTCCTTTAGGGTCTTTTCTATGCCCATCTTGAGAGTCATTGTAGACATGGGGCAGTGGCCGCACGCGCCAAGAAGCTTTACCTTTACAACCCCGTCGTCAGTTACCTCTACCAGCTCCACATCTCCGCCGTCAGTGTTCAGCATCGGCTTTATCTGGTTGATAACAGCCATGACATCTTCTTTCATCGTGCCTCCGTTATATCTGTTGTTTTGTATTTGCCGAGATGCAGGTCATATAGGGTTTTGCCTATGAAGAAATCGGTCCAGAGTATCATAATGTCAGGCAGGGTGGATTTGAGCAGCCATTCTCCCGGAGGAACGTCCTTGATGATGAACTGCGCGATGCTGTAGTGTGTCATAAGTATGCTGCCGTAAATCACGATCAGACCGTTTAGCAGATATCCGTATGCAGCTGTCCTGCGCCAGATGAAGAGTGTTGTTACTACAAACATGTCCAGAAGCGGCAGCAGGGAAGCGGGAAGCAGGGTTCCGCTGAACATCAACTGCCCTGGGTTTGACGGGTCTGGCATCATGAAGTTGTGTATCCTGTAGTGCAGCAGGAAGCCGCCGAACGCAATCAGAAAAAGAGCTGCAAGCAGGGAGCGCTTCATTTTATCACCCTGCTGAAGTCTATCGTATGCCCGAGCCACAGGGTGAAGCCGATTGCTATTATATGCAGTATCCACCATCCTGGCCTGAATTTCATGAAATATTGCAGCATGTCATCTCCAGAGCAGATGCCCGACAGTATAGACTGCTGCTATGGCTGCTACATGCAGCATCCACCATCCTGGCCTCAGAAAATTGAAAAAAGAGTTTTTGATTTGCATTGTTCAGGGTTCCTTTCTAAATAGGATAGCAGATTTGCATTTAATGTCAATATTTATATTTCATAAACAAAGCCTTTTGATTTATAATTGAAGCTGTGTGTTGTTAGATAATGCCCTGAAGGGGTCAGGGCTTCGATCATGCCGGTAGACAAGGAGGGGTCCGAGATAGCATGAGCGTCTTTTCGGTCTTCGCTATTTTTGCCTTTATTTTTTATGTTTTCCTCGGCTATTACACTCTAAAAAAAGACTCAAGAGCGGTTTTGAACAGGGTATTCTTTGCGCTCTGCATGAGTTTTGCCATATGGGCCTTCTCTTACATATTTTTCTATTCTGCTGATAACAAAGAAGCTGCATTTTTCTGGTATCATCTTTCAGCGCCTGGCTGGACGCTCTTTCCCGCGATATCTCTGCACTTTGTGCTTATCCTTACTGAAAAGCGCAAAATTCTTTCAAGATGGTGGGCATATCCGGCTTTGTATATGCCTGCTGCGGCTTTTTTGCTCAAGACATGGACAGGCACGCTTCTGGTGCAAGAGCTGGTCAAATGCGGAACGAGCTGGTGCGAAGTTGCACCTGAAGGTTCGGTATGGCTTTGGGCTTATGTAGCCTACTATACGGTTTTCATACTCGGTGAGCTTCTTATTGCCGGGTTGTGGGCTTTCAGGTCTGACAGTATTCGAAGGAAAAAACAGATTTCAATAATCATTGCTACAGCATGTCCTACGCTGCTGCTTTCTATAGTTACAGACACAATAATGCCGGTAGTTGGCATATATGCGATTCCTTCAATAGCGTCGATTCTCATTCTTATATGGGTTTTTGGAATATGGTACTCAATGTACAGGTATTCGCTTATGGCCATTACCCCCTCTATAGCTGTTGATGAGATCATATCCCGCATGGTCGATGTGCTCATACTACTCGCTCCGGACGGCTGCGTAATCAAGGTGAACCAGCAGGCAGAGAACATACTTCAGCATACAGAGCGCGAGATGACCGGAAGGCATTTCAGCGCATTTGTCTCTGATCCGGAAAGATTCAAAAACGCTCTTTCAACGATAAGCAGAAACGGAGCCTCCTGCGAAAGCTATGAGGATGAATTCATCACAAAGTCCGGCGCAGGCATACCTGCAAAACTTTCAATCTCTCTGATTAGGGACAACGGGGAAGAGCTGATCGGTTTTGTTGTAGTGGGGCATGATGTCAGACAGATGAAGCAGCTGCAGCAGGAGATAATGCAGAAGGAAATGGTGCAGGAGACCCTGCTTGCTGCGGAGTCAAAATTCAGGGGCCTTGTTGAGCAGTCGCTTGTCGGCATATATATCGTGCAGGACGACAAACTGAAGTACGTTAATCCCAAGTTTGCGGAGATATTCGGCTACAGCCGTGAAGAGATACTTAACGACAAATCCATGCTAGATCTTGTGGTTGAGGAGAGCCGGGTTGCTGTGGGAGCGAGCCTTGGCCAGTGTTCGAATAAATCTGCCAGAGACATCCATTACAACTTCAAGGGCTCCCGCAGGGACGGCACGGTTATAGATGTGGAGGCCAACGGCATATGCACCGAATACAACGGCATGCCGGCTGTAATAGGAGCTGTGCTCGATATAACCCAGCGAAAGCAGATGGAAGAGACCATCAGATACCAGGCGTATCATGATCCATTGACAGGGTTGCCGAACCGTCTGCTTTTCAATGACAGGCTCACCCTCGCGATAGCAAATGCCCACAGAAACAGCCAATTCCTTGCTGTGCTTTTTCTCGATCTCGATCATTTCAAGACCATAAATGACACTCTCGGCCATTCAGTCGGAGACCAGCTTTTAAGGGAAGTGGCTGCTGTTATAAAGGAGAGACTGCGCGAGGGCGACACGGTGTCCAGAATGGGCGGTGATGAATACACAATAATTTTAAACGACATATCAGAGGCTGATGATGCTGCAAAGATCGCAAAAGAGATACTCTCTGCAATTGACCGCAGATGGGATATAGGCGGCCACAGTTTTCATGTCTCAGCAAGCATGGGAGTGAGCATCTATCCGACTGACGGAGAGACAACGGATGCGCTCCTCAAAAACGCTGATGCAGCCATGTACCATGTGAAGGAACAGGGCAGAAACAGTTATCACTTCTACAGTCCGGCGATGAACGTGAAGGCCTTTGAGCAGATGATGCTCGAAAACAACCTGAGACATGCTCTCGAAAGGTGCGAGTTCGAGCTTCACTACCAGCCGCAGTTCGAGATATCAGAGAAGAAAATAGTCGGAGTAGAGGCCCTGCTCAGATGGCATCACCCTGAAAGGGGGCTGATGTATCCCAAACAGTTCCTTCAGCTTGCTGAGAAAACAGGCCTTATCATACCGATAGGCGAATGGGTGCTTAACAATGCGTGCATGCAGTTTTCAGCATGGAAAGACAATGGATTTCCTGATATGCGCATAGCGGTCAATATATCCACCTCTCAGTTGAGGCAGAAGAATTTTGTTCACACCATACAGGATGTTCTGACAGCATCAGGCATGCCGCCGCATATGCTTGAGCTTGAGATAACAGAGCATATGGCGATGCTCAACATAGACACGATCATCTCAAACCTCAACAGGCTTTCTGATATGGGAATACTTATATCGATTGATGATTTCGGCACGGGTTATTCATCCCTCAGCTATCTGAAGCGGCTGCCGATACACCACATCAAGATAGACCAGTCTTTTATAAAAGACCTTACAGACGACCCCAATGAGGCATCCATCGCAAATGCTGTTATCCTGATAGCAAAGAGCCTCAACCTCCAGACAATAGCAGAGGGAGTAGAGACAGAAGAACAGCTTCGTTTCCTGCAGCGTTCCAGGTGCGACAAGGTGCAGGGATTTCTCTACAGCAAGCCGCTCTCCACATCCGAGCTCGAGACAAGATATCTGTCGCAGCTCTTTTAATCAGGATGCAAGGCCGGATCAGGATAAGATTTTCTGTGAGGTGGAAGTGGTGCGAGAGAGGGGAGTTGAACCCCTACGAGTTACCCCGCCAGATCCTAAGTCTGGTGCGTCTGCCAGTTCCGCCACTCTCGCTTTTTACTAATAAGAGCCTTTCGGCAAAGGTGTTCTGAAAAATTTTGCGGGAAGTTTTGCTCTCTCTTTCAGATCGTCTATTTTAACACTTTCTGCTGGTGTTTTTGGCGTTTTTGCTGTTGCCAGCTTCCTGAATCTGCCTGATCCTGATATAGCCCCAATCTCGACAGCATACATGCAGCCCGGCCGTACGCTCACAATCTGTTCAGCAGTCCTGCTCCATACAGGCACATAAAAGAATGCACCTGTTGATGTATCGATTACCCTGAGGTTCAGGCTGCCAGACACATTTTCGACTATATCCCAGAATACAAAGAGCTGGCTCTGATTCACCGCCATGGTTGTGAGACTGTTTTTAGTGCCAGTGTCAGGAAGGTGAGGCAGGGCTGACTTTCTCATTGCAGGTGACAGTAAATCACGGTAGAGGGCAGGCCTGTACGCATCAAGATTAATGTCCGAGGCTTTTCCTGTTATGACTGTGCTCTCTTTTGGTTTAGTGATCTGTGACTTTGTCCTGTTTGCATTTTTTTGAGCTTGAATTTTTGTGATCGCCTTTATGATATCAGTTTTTATGAAACTCTTTTGAAGTTTTATGCCGCACTCTTTTGCTATAAGTTTCAGTTCAGCCACTGTGAGCAAAGCTATATCAGCAGAGTGCTTCTGAGCTGCTGTCTCTTTTTTAGGTGCTGGTTTGACCGGTTTTTTTGTGCCGGTTTCTGTAACAGACAGTTTTTTGGCTACGCTCTTTTTTATTGGTTTTTTAGTGGCAGCCTTTTTTTGAGCGGCTTTTTTAACTGAAGGCTTTTTGTCTATGCTCTTTTTTTCTGTGATTTTCTTGGCTGCTGTATTTTTTTCTGCAGACTTTTTAGCTTTTTTTGCCTTCTTCTTCTGAGCGGCCTTTTCAGCCTTGAGTATCATCTTCACAAAATCATCTTTCTTCCATGTGCGTTCAGCGGAGATTTCGGCATTTTTTGCTATTGTTCTTAATTCTGAAAGAGGCATTTCCAGGAGCTCTGATCTTTTCATCTTGTCACCTCGTATAAGACAGCGGCGGTTTATAAAATAATGCTATACCGTATTGATGAATGAGTCAATGCGCTTCTGCCCAGCTTCTGCCTATGCCGGCCTCGACTTTGATAGGCACAGAAATCTGTATCGCATTTTCCATCTCGTCTGTCACGATCTTTTTTGCGTGCTCAGCTTCATCTTCTGGCACTTCAAGCAGGAGCTCGTCATGTATCTGGAGTATCATTACAGATCTCATATTTTCAGCCTTAAGCCTCAGCCATACACTTAGCATGGCTTTTTTTATCAGGTCTGCTGCTGTGCCCTGGATCGGACTGTTCATCGCAAGCCTTTCTGCCTGCTGCCTCAGATTCGCGTTTGAGCTGTTTATGTCGGGTATCTGGCGCTTTCTTCCCATAAGTGTGGTCACAAAACCATCTTTTTTTGCTGCTTCTATAACAGCATCGAAATATTTTCTCACACCGCTATGCCTGCTGAAGTAGCTGTCAATGAAGATGCCCGCCTCTTTTGGGGATATGCCGAGCGCTTCTGACAGCCCAAAAGGAGACATGCCGTATACAATTCCAAAGTTTATAGTCTTTGCTGCCCTGCGCATCTCAGAGGTAACATCAGCAGCTTCAACTCCGAAAATTTCTCGTGCAGTATGGGTATGGATGTCTTCATTGTTCTGGAATGCATTTATAAGGGTCTCGTCTCCGCTAAGGTGAGCAAGCACTCGAAGCTCTATCTGCGAGTAGTCAGCAGAGAGCAGAAGATTCCCTTCTTCAGCAACAAAGAGTCCTCTTATTCTTGGCCCCCATTCTCCGCGCACAGGTATGTTCTGGAGATTCGGGTCGCTGCTGCTAAGTCTGCCTGTTGCAGTGACCGTCTGGTTGAGCGTTGTATGTATCCTTCCTGTATCAGGCCTCACAAGCTGCGGGAACGCATCGATGTAAGTTGTCTTGAGTTTGTGCAGTCCCCTGTAGTTGATTATCTCCTGCGGCAGCTTGTGCGTCTTTGCGAGATCTTCGAGGACCTCTATGTTTGTTGAAAATCCTGTCTTGGTCTTTTTTGTCGGTCTCAGGCCGATCACATCAAAAAGTATTCTGGCAAGCTGCTTTGGCGAATTGATGTTGAACTCCTCGCCAGCGAGTGAATATATCTTTGACTGAAGACCATCCAGCTCTCTTTCGAGTTCTTTGGAAATCTCGGCTGTCTTTTTTAGATCAACCTTAACACCTCTGTTCTGCATGTCATAAAGCACATATATCAGCGGCATCTCCAGATCGTAATAGAGCCTGTCAAGCCCTTCATCTTTAAGCTTGTTAAAAAGTATGACGCGCAGCTCTGATATAAGTTCTGTCTCGTGGCAGCTGAACTCTGCTGCATCCTTTACAGGAATGTCAGCAAAAGCTGTCTTGCCGAACTGGTCAGAGAGAGATGTTTTTTTGATCATCATATGTTCGAGACATATGTTTTCGAGACTATGTTCAGACAGATTCGGGTTGAGCAGATAAGAGGCGAGCATAACATCATGCAGGATGCCTTTTATCTTTATGCCCTCGCTGCCGAGAGAAAGCATGATATTTTTCAGGTCATGGCCTGTCTTTGCTATGTCTTCAGATTCAGAGACAGCCTTCAGGATCGGCAGAGTGTCAGCGGCATTCTGTCCGTCCGTATGTTTGAGAGGAACATAACAGGCAGCATCCTTATCGAGCCTCAGAGCTATGCCGACCGGTGATGCTGATGACGGAGGCATCACTCGCAGGGTTATTCCCCTGAGCTTCGGGCAGTCGAAATTAATCGCGTCTTCGGCAACGGGCGCTTGCTTTACTTTTTCTGGTTGGATATTGTCAAAAAGGCTGAACTGTGTCATCTTGCGCAGCCTCTATGCAGAAAGTCAGAAAGTTCTGTTGCATTTTTGATTATGCTGAAACTGCCTGCTGAACATGTCCTTGATGAAGGCACCAGTTTAATGAGAGAGCGGAACTCAAACCGAGCGAATATCTCAAGCAGAGCTGGCCATTCAGGCTCTTTAATCGAAAAGCTCCTTATGTCAGCATCAACAGGCACATTCATATCTATTGTGGCGAGCACCTTGCTCATCTTCAGGTCTTCCATGTTCTCGATTATCATCTGCCTGTACCGTTCGTTGGTTATATTCTCAGGGTGCTCAATCAGTGCATCAAGACTGCCAGCTTCATCAAGCAGTTCTTTTGCCCTCTTTTCACCCAGGCCTTTTACGCCCGGGATATTGTCTATGCTGTCACCTGCTATTGCCATCACCTCCGGCACGCGCTCAGGCTCAACACCAAATCTCTCAACAACTCCTGTCCTGTCAATCACAGCATCCTTCATAGGGTCAAATATGAATATGCGCTCTCCAACAGCCTGCATCATGTCTTTGTCTCCGCTAACGATGTAGACTGTATGGCCAAGATCAGCAGCTTTTTTAGCTAAGGTGCAGATGATGTCATCTGCCTCATACCCAGGCATCTCGAACACAGGGAACTTGAATGCCTTCACAATCTCTTTGATGTATGGTATCTGCACTGAAAGATCATCAGGCATCTTTGGACGCTGAGCCTTGTATGCCTCGTAAATAATGTGTCTTTCAGTCGGAGCTGAGGTGTCAAATGCTATGCAGAGCGCGTCAGGCTTTTTGTCGCGCACTATCTTCATCAGCATATTTGTGAAGCCGTAGATAGCGTTTGTTGGAAAGCCTTTTGAGTTTGTGAGGCCCTTAATAGCGTGGAACGCGCGGTAGATGTATGAGTTGCCGTCAACCAGATAAATATTCATGCCTGCATTATACCAGAAAGCCTGCTGCGCAAATCAGCGCGGGATTACAGCAGCAG
>JAJFVG010000053.1 GCA_021371915.1 Nitrospiraceae bacterium | reverse complement strand
TGATATTTGCCATGATCGGCAAGAATCTGAATGTCATATCAGATGAGATATTTTCAGCGATTGTGATAATGGTGATATTCACCACCCTGCTCACACCGCCCATACTCACTTACCTTTTGAAGAGAACAGAGAAGAAATAAGATTATCTGGCGGAGAGGGGGGGATTCGAACCCCCGGTAGAGTTGCCCCTACAACGGTTTTCGAGACCGCCGCTTTCAACCGCTCAGCCACCTCTCCATTGAAACACGATTTTCGAGCGTTTATTTTATCACAGATACTGATTATTGGTTCAGATTATTTTGTCTGAGACTGGTAAAAAAACTCTTGAGCATTTCAATGCTCTCTGCTTCGAGCACCCCTGATGTTATCTCAACCTGATGATTGAGCCTGCTGTCAGAGAGCAGTTTATATAGGCTGCCGACTCCTCCGCCCTTTGCATCGCTGCATCCATACACAAGCCTTCCGAGTCTGGAATTTATCATCACGCCGGAGCACATTATGCATGGCTCTTTGGTGACATAAAGGGTTGCATCAGAGAGCCGCCAGTTATTAATCATGCGGCAGGCCTCTCTCATTGCGAGCGTCTCTGCGTGAGCTGTTGGATCAAATGTGCTCTCGCGCAGGTTATGCGCCCGTGAGATTATTTCTTCGCCAATCACCACTACGGCGCCGACAGGCACTTCACCTTTTTCATAAGCCTTCTGCGCCTCTTCAAGCGCAGCGGTCATGAACAGTGCGTCAGCAGCCAGTCTGTCCATTTATCAAGCCCCTGCCCTGTCTGGCATGAGACCTCGAATATTTTTATCGAGGGATTTAATGAGAGCGCGTCTCTCTTTATCTTTTCTATGTCCGCGTTCACGTAAGGAGCAAGGTCTATCTTGTTTATCACAAGAGCTGAAGATGTCTGGAACATGAGCGGATATTTGAGCGGCTTGTCATGTCCCTCTGCTATGCTCAGGAGCATGACCTTTATGTCCTCACCGAGATTGAATTCAGCAGGACATACCAGGTTGCCTACATTCTCTATGAAGAGCAGCTTCACTTTCTGAAGAGGCAGGTCATTAAGCGCCTCCTGCACCATGCTAGCATCAAGGTGGCAGCCGCCGCCTGTGTTGATCTGCACTACCGGTATGTTGAGCCTGTCTATCCTCTCTGCATCATCGCTGCCCGCAACATCTCCTTCGATAACAGCAATGCCCACGCTGGAGCTGAGTGATGATATTGTTTTTTCAAGCAGGGTTGTTTTGCCTGCTCCAGGAGAACTCATGAGATTGATCGAGAATATGCCCCTGTCTTTGAGCATCTTTGTGTTTTCATTCGCTATCCTGTCATTGGCATCGAGTATTTTGGATGCGACCTTGAGTTTCATCTAATAGACCTCCAGTTCTGATAATTCCAGTTCTCTCCCTGATGTAATAACAAACGAGGGGCTGCCGCAGGAAGGACAGGCGAGCACATACTTCTCTTCAACGCTGAAATCAGAGCCGCAGGTCTCACACTTGCCTGCAACAGGCACATCCATAACTTCTATCACAGCATTCTCAGCCATTGTGCCGGGCTTGAGCGCGTCAAAGGCAAAAACAAGGGCCTCGGAAACCACGCCCGAGGCCCTCCCGATCCTTAAAATTATCTTCTCGATCCGTGTGCAGTTATGCGCAGCAGCCTGCTCCACCACGGTCTTTAGCAGGCTCTCGGCAACAGATACCTCGTGCATCCTGCGAGATAGGGTTAAGCCCCTGACTCCTTCTTCACCTCATGCTCATAAGCCTGTTTGCCGGCCTCTATTGCTGCTGATATGGCTGACTTGCGGCCTTCGTAAATCTCCTTGCCCTTGTCCAGTTTGGATGTTAACGTCTCTTTTGTGTGCGTTACATAATCAGCTGCCTTGTCTTTTGCGTTCTCGGCAAGCTCATGCAGCTTGCGCCTTGTGTCAGCGCCTGACTGCGGGGCAACGAGCAGTGCAACACCAGCGCCCACTATTCCACCGAGCAAAAAAGATAACAATAAAGAACCAGCACCAAAACCTGAATCTTCGTGTGACATAATTATTGCCTCCTGTTCCTGATTTGGCTTATGAATACCGCTAATGCTGCCCTGGCGCCGGCCTTTACGCCTGCCATCCTCACCGGTATCGCTGACTTGACATCCTCCACCAGAGAGGTTACTGCCACAACATTTTTTACTATGACGGATACTGCGTCGGAAAGATCGCGCGCGCTGGATGTTACAGCTCCTACATCGCTGCTTATCCGGTTGATGTTTTTTACGGCAGCGCTGCTCTCTTCAAGAAGGGGCTTCATCTTTTCATCAAGGTTTTTGATAAAAAGACCGGCATCATCAACCAGCCGCCTCACGCCAACTAAAACCCAGATAACAACAGCTATGCCGACAATGCCTGCAAGAGTAAGTATTGTACTCAGATATTGAGTGGACATGGCGCCTCCTTCAAGACAGTATATCACATTTGGTGTGCTGCGACCATGTCTACAAACCGGTTGATCAATGCAGGGTCGAACTGTTTGCCTGAGCCTTTTTTGAGCTCGGCAACAGCCTGCTCTGCTGTAAGCCCCGGCCTGTACGGCCTGTCGGTCCTCATTGCCTCATATGCGTCCGCGATCGAGAGTATTCTAGCCTCAAGATTTATCTCGTCGCCTTTAATGCCGTCAGGATAGCCTGTGCCGTCATATCTTTCATGATGGTTCCTGATGATGGGTATTATCTCCTTCAGCGGGTTTAGCGGCAGCAATATTTCAGCGCTGTGTATGGGGTGCATCTTGATCATTTGCAGGTCTTCATCTGAGAGTTTGTCCTTCTTGTCCACAATGTCTTCATAAGTATTTATCTTGCCCACATCATGCAGCAAGGCAGCTATCCTGAGCCTCTGGAGCGCGTCCTTCCTTAGCCCGACCACTGTGCCGAACTTCATGGCGCAGTCAGCAACGCGCAGTGTCTGCCCCTTTGTCCATTTTGACTTCGAGTCCATAGCCGATATAAGGGTTGTGACCGTGCCGATAAAAATGTCCTCAAAATCCTCCATCAGTTTGGCATCCTGCAGAGCAACGCTGACCTGGGTAGCGATTTTTTCAGTAGTCTGGACATGATCTTTTGTGAACCAGGCGGCCCTTACGCTCGACAGCACCATCACGCCGAAAGGCTTTTCCTGAAAACTGAGCGGCACGCACATATATGAAAATACATTCTTCTCTGATGCCCACTCAGCCATAAACGGATAAGCGCTGAAGTCTTTTGTAATATCGCTCTGGTAGCTAGGCTTGCCTATCTGAAGCACATTATAAAACGGCGTATCCTCAGCCTTGAAGCGCGAGTCCGCAGCAAGTGCAGAGCCCCATGCGGTAACAACTTCGAACTCCTTCTCATCAATGAACGCCACCATAGCGCCATCGCAGGGGATGACCCTTCTGATAAGCTGCACAACAGCTCCGACTATATCCTTTGTCTTGAGGTTGGAGAGCATCTCCTTGCCTATCTCGTTGATAAGCTGAAGTGTCTCTATCTTGTGCATAAGCACGCCCTGTATCTCAATGCACTCCTTATTGAGCCTGAGGTTCTCAAAGCCAAGTCCGGCGAGTCTGGATATGCCTTCTAAAAAATGCTCGCTGTTGTTGGCATCAAATGAATCCGACAGTCCGACTATAACACCTACTCCCTGGCCGCCTGCGAATATGGGACTGATAATTGCAGAAGATGCCGGCATATCTTCAGCTATCATATGAGGCAGGGTGCGTACTGTCAGCGGCGTATTGTTATAGATTGTGTGCTGCATAAATCCGGTGCAGGAATTATTGCAGCAGGAGGCCATAAGCTCAAGCCTCTTTTCCTTTGACACTCCTGAAACACCGGCAAGCGTAAACCTCTGCTCCTGATCCATCAGCATAACCATTGCGCGCTGAACTGAAAGGGATGATGTGAGCAGACCTGCTATTGCTGCTGCCAGTTCAGTCTCATTTTTTGCAGAGGAGACAACCTGCGAAAGACTGTTTATGAGATCAGCTGTTTTTTTGTCCATTACAGCCTCCGTGGATATAGTTCTGCAAAGCAGGATCAGCCTCTACAATATTCATTGTGTCCGACAGTATGTCCGCAAGATCATTCTCAATGGTCTCCATGGCTTCAAGACAGACCTTGTCAAACGGAACAATATACGGATCAGCGTCATAAGTTATGCCGAGAGCCTTGGATATTATGTCAGCCAGATGCACGATCGATACAGCCTTGATATTGTCTTTTGTCTCTGACGGCACATGATGATAGCGGATTATATCCTTTATGATGGGCGGAAAATTCCAGACCTCGGCAAGCCAGAAGCCTATCTCGTCATGGCCCTTGCCCAACAGCCTCTTTTCAGCTTCAAGCATGTTCATGGACTTTGTCTTTACAATGTCAGACAGGTAGACGATCTCGTCCTTGAGATACTGCTTGAGCAGAACCTTTCCTATATCATGCAGCAGCGCGCCTGTCATCAACTCCTCGATTGTTATCAGATTGAACCTGCGCGCAAGCAGCCCTGCAATGGCAGAGGTGCAGTAGGAGTGATCCCACATTCCAGGCAGCTCATCGCCCTTGCTGCTGAAGAGTGAAGTGCTCAATATTATGCCCCTTATGAGATTTGCACCAAGCAGTATTACCCCGCGCCTTACTGAAGCGACCTTGTTGTTCAGACCATAGGACGGCGAGTTCACCAGCTTGAGCACCTTTGAAGAGAGCACATGGTCTTTTTCGATAAGCCATGAGACCTCTTCAACCGAATAGTTGATGTCCTCTATAATCTTCAGGATCTGGTTGTGCACAGACGGTATCGTCGGCAGGTCCTTGATCTCAACGCGCTTTTCGCCTATCATCAAATACTCTGAAGGCATTACACAAACTCCTTTATCATATCCCTGAGCTTGACCATAAACGGATGGCTGCCTGCTGTACTGAACCTCAGGTCTATAAGCTGGTTTTGCTTCTCCTTGTCAGGATTATCATCAGCGCTGCCCTCTACTATTACATTCTTTACTTTTCTGCCCTGCATTATTGAAATATGCCGCTCGGTTAGCTCAATGCCCTTGAGAAAAAGGATATTGCCCTGCGGATCTTTCACAGTAACAGCCAGCATCATGCCTGGAGTGATATTCTCCGGGGTAAGTTTGCGCATTTCACCGCCTGGGAAGTTTAATTAATAATTAATATAATATCGTTAATTTTAACTCAATCTTTACGCGGTATAGCCCAAATAAACAATAATATCAGGCATCATATTGAAAAACAGGTGTTTTGTTAATACGAGGGGAAAATCAATCTCTTTGCGAGATTGTCCTCCATACATGAAGCAGTCTCTGCATCGCAGTTACTGCTGACAGAATTGATATTACAGCAACAGCAACAAAAAGTTGATCAACAAGGCAGCCTACAGCCATTACAGCTATTCTTTCCGGCCTCTCCATCAATCCCGTACGGCACTGAATCAACAGCCCCTCTGCCCTTGCCCTTATGTAGCTTACCAGAAATGAGAAGACAAGTGCTGAAGCCGATAAAAACACGCCTGCTGAAGAGCCTGCCTGCACAAATATCCATGCGCCGGCCAGCAAAAGCAGCGCATCTGAAAACCGGTCGAGGGTTGAATCGAGCAGTGCGCCAAACACAGACTCCCTGCCCGTCACACGTGCAACAGCGCCGTCAAGCATATCAAAAATCCCGCCTGCTACAATCAGCAGACCAGCAGCAAAAAGATTGGACAGCATAACCCAGGCCGCAAGGGCAGTTATAAGAAACCCCGCTATTGTGAGCGCATTGGGACTGACAGGTATGTTGCGGGCCGCAGGCGCAAGATACCTGTCCATGAAATGCCCGAACCTCTCGCCAAGCAAATCAGCGCTCCCTTGCGCCTGATATAAAGTCCTCGACCATCCGGCGGGCCTCTTCATCATTGTATTGTTCTTTCGGGTGTTTCATAAAATATGCTGAAGGTGATATAAGCAGCCCCCCTGTTTGTCTGTCACGGGCGATCCTGCAGCACCTGATGGCATCGATCACAACACCAGCGCTGTTCGGAGAATCTTCAACAGAGAGCCTCAGCTCAAGGTTCATCGCTACACTGCCGAATGCCTCTCCCTCTATTCTCAGAAAGCACACCTTGTTGTCATTCATCCACGGCACATAATCTGACGGTCCGATATGTATGTCATCATTTGTGAGCTCATGCGCTATTTGTGATTTTACAGCCTCGGTCTTTGATATCTTCTTTGACTTTAGCCTTGTGCTGTTTAGCATGTTCAGAAAGTCAGTATTGCCTCCGACATTGAGCTGATATGTATGCTTTATGTTCACTCCCCTGTCCATAAAGAGCTTCGAAAGGGCGCGGTGTATTATTGTTGCTCCGATCTGCGACTTCACATCATCCCCTATCAAGGGAATATTGGCCTTCTCGAACTTCTCCACCCATGAACTGTCAGAAGCGATGAATACAGGCATGCAGTTTATCAGCGCGACTCCTGCTTCGAGACATGCTGTTGCATAAAAACGCGCAGCCTGCTCTGAGCCCACAGGTAAAAAGCTGACCAGTATCTCTGCCCTGCTCTCTTTAAGCACCTGCGCAACATTGCAGGGCTTTTGATCAGAAGGTATAAACCTCCTGTCATCGCTGTAACCAGACATATGCTCAGATACGCTGTCATGTATCTCACCCATGCTCACTGTTACAGGATAGTCAGGCAGGTCAGGATAAAAAATCGTTGTGCAATTCGGTTTTGCGAATACAGCCTCCCGCAGTTTTTTATTAACCTTACGCACATCAATGTCGAATGCAGCTACAATCTCGATATCATGGGGCCTGTAGCCGGCCATTTCATAATGCATAAGACCGTTATGGGCAGAACCTGCGGTTGACCTGTAGTATTCGATCCCCTGTATGAGGGCGCTCGCGCAGTTGCCGATGCCGGCGACAGCCAAACGAATTTTTTTCATGGCGCTGTTAATGCTCCTCGTTTTATTGTATTGATCCTATCAGGATATTTTCAGCAAATGCCGGAAGGCACTATTTTTTGTTGTGCGCAAAATACCGGAAAAGTCAAACAGCTTTTTATAAATAAACCGTCCGGATTATGTCAAGGATATCACTTCTGTCCGGCTGTGATCCTGTAAATAACCGTATCCGGGGAAGATGTGCCAGGGCCGAGCACGAACCTTATGTGCGAATCGATCAATGAACTGAGATCATTCATGAATATCTCAGGCGCCTTGATCCGGTCTATGGACATGACAGGCCACTTGAGAAGGCTCGCATAAAACCTGAGAGCGCCTTCTGCTATCTGCATGGATTGACCTGTCTCTTTTCCGCAGTCTTTACATATCACAGTGCCGTGCGAGACATAAAATGTATGCTTCGGGCCATAGCCTCCCTGCTTTTCGACCAGTTCGCAGCCGCACCTTCCGCACATATCCAGTCTCGGCGCGAGGCCTGACATCTGGAGGAACTTGATCTTGTGGTAAAGATATCCAAGCCTGTTGTCAGCGCCAGCATCAAGGCCCTTTAAAGTGCCGAGCATAAGAGAAAAGAGTTCCGGATGAGGCTCTTTTTCAGGAAGAAAGCGCAGGGCAAGGTCTATTATCTCTGCTGCCTTGAGAAAGGATTTATAATCCTCTCGCAGGGAGCTGAACGGCATTATTATGTCTGACTGCGTGATGCGCGGCAGGCCTGCATCCTCCTTGCCTATAAAACTGAGCGTTGAATATGTGAGGGGCTCAAGACTGCTGCCGAACCTGCTCTTGATCTTTCTGGGACTCTTTGCAAAACCGCGCATCAAGCCGAAGTCTTTGGTTAGGAAAGCCACTATAAGATCAGCCTCGCCAAACACTGTTGATTTCAGCGCTATACCTTCGGTTCGCTTGAGCATGTGTTGTTTATGATAACGCAGGGGAAAGGAAAAAATGAAACAGGTTCGATGCTGCTACATTATGTTGCCGAAGTCTTCGGGCCTGAGATTTTTAAGCCACTCTTCAAGCTCATCAGTGCGTCTCACCTCAAGCACTTTTTCGTCGACAAATATCGGGACATGAACTCTCAATGCAACTGCTATTGCATCGGAAGGTCTGGAATCTATTGTTATCTCTTTTTTGCCGTCAGTGGCGCATATGAGAGCGTAGTAGGTGTTGTCAACAATTTCGGTTATAACTATTTTGGTAGGTTTTATGTTGAGGCTGTCAAAGACATTTTTGATGAGATCATGCGTAAGCGGTCTTGGGGTGACCACCTTGCCCAGGGCCAGGGCTATGGCATCAGCCTCTGGTTTGCCGATCCATATCGGCAGCGTGTCGTTTCCGTCAACCTGCTGAAGGAGCAGTATGTACATGCTGCTCCGGGGATCAAACAACAGGCCTTCAACCTTCATCTGAATCACCATCTACGAATACCCCAGCTCTTTAAGAGTTCCAGGATCGCTTCTCCAGTCACGCTTGACCTTTACCCATAACTGGAGAAAGACTTCGGCTCCAACCATCTTTTCTATATCTTGTCTCGCTTTTGAGCCTATATCCTTCAGGCGCGCTCCCTGTTTTCCTATTATTATACTCTTTTGCCCTTCTCTTTCAACATAAATATTGGCGCTAATATACAGCTTGCCCTTGCCGCGCTCTTTCCATTCGAGTATCTCCACAGCTATCGAGTATGGAACCTCTTCCTGCGTCTCGAATATTATTTTTTCCCTGATAATCTCTGCTGCCATAAACCGTTCGGGCATGTCAGTGATCATCTCATCAGGATAGTATCTTGGACCTTCAGGCAGTCGGCCTGCAACAGCCTCAAGCAGATAGTCGAGGTTCTCATCCTTGAGCGCAGAGACCGGGAATATCTCGTCAAACCTGTGAAGCCTGCTGTACTCGTTTATTACTGGCAGGAGCGCTGGTTTCTTTACGCTGTCGGATTTATTGATCAGGAGAAAGACAGGTGACTTTATGCCCTCAAGCATGCTGATTATGGCCCTGTCAGCCTGGGAAGGCATTTCAGGTTCTGCCATAAACAGGATAAGGTCAGCCTCTTTTGCAGTATCGCTGCTCTCCCTTACCATATGCTCGCCCAGCTTATGCTTCGGTTTGTGAAAGCCGGGGGTATCAACAAATATTATCTGCGCGTCAGGCATATTTTTGATGCAGACGATCCTGTTTCTTGTTGTCTGGGGTTTTGGCGACACTATGGCGAGCTTTCTGCCCGCGATCCGGTTGAGCAGAGTGGACTTGCCAACATTCGGCTTGCCTATAAGTGACACATAGCCGCTTCTGAATAGAGTCATGCGATCTGCTCCAGGCTATTTAAGCGCTGAAACAGCCTCCCTTATCCTCTGCACGCCTTTTTCAATATTCTGCATTGATGTTGCATAGGAGATTCTTATGAAGCTGTCATTCCCGAACGCCTCACCATGCACGAGCGCGACATTCGCCTTGTCGAGCAGATAGGTTGCAAGATCCAGCGATCCATTGATCCTTGTTGAATCAATGCCTCTGCCAAACAGCGCTGATACATTGGGGAAGGCATAAAATGCTCCTGTCGGAGTGAGACACCTGATGCCTTCTGTGGAATTGAGCGAGTCAACGAGGAACTTCCTCCTCTTATCGAATTCTGCGCGCATGGTCAGTATGAAATCCTGCGGCCCGTTGAGCGCTGCAACAGCAGCCTTCTGCGCGATCGATGTTGGGTTTGATGTTGACTGGCTCTGTATATTGGTCATTGCTTTGATAATGTCTTTTGGCCCGGCAGCATAACCTATTCTCCAGCCTGTCATTGCATGAGACTTGGAAAGGCCGTTGACAACTATTGTGCGCTCTTTGATCGCTTTGCCGAGAGAGGCTATGCTTATATGCTCTGTGCCGTCATAGACGAGCTTTTCGTATATCTCGTCAGAAATTACATAGATGTTCCTGGACACAGCTATCTCTGCAACAGCCTCAAGTGTCTTTTTGTCATAGGTTAGGCCAGTGGGATTTGATGGCGAATTAAGCACAAGCGCCCTTGTCCTTGGCGTGATGCTCGCCTCCAGCGCCTCAGGACTGATCATAAAGCTGTCCTTCTCTGATGTCTGTATGAAGACTGGCGTTGCATCATTGAGCAAGGCCTGGTCAGGATAAGAAACCCAGTATGGTGAAGGTATGAGTATCTCGTCGCCAGGATTAAAAAGAGCCTGGGCTATATTGTAGAGCGTATGCTTGGCCCCGCATGAGACAAGCACCTGGTCTTTTTCATACTCAAGGCCGTTGTCAGCGCTGAACTTCCTGAGCACAGCTTCCTTCAGCTCGTCCGTGCCACCGACTGGCGTGTATTTTGTGAAGCCGTCCTTTATCGCTTTGATAGCAGCTTCCTTGACGTGATCCGGCGTGTCAAAGTCAGGCTCGCCAACACCGAAGTTGAGCACATCAAGGCCCTGTGCCTTCATTGCCTTTGCCTTTGCATCGATCGCCAGAGTTGGCGATGGTTTTATCTTTGCGGCTCTTTCTGAAATCATGATTGATCCTCCTGATGAATATATAAATTGCAAATTCAGTTGTATCCTGATTTATTAAAAACGATTCATTATATCAGTTTTTGGACTTGAGGCTCCTGATTTTTTTGAGTGTGTCAGCAAAATTGGGGTCAGTAGGCCTCAGTTCAACAGCCTTTGCAGCGAGTTCTTCAGCCTCATCCATGTTGCGCTTTTGGGTGTAGTAGAGCCATGCAAGATTGTTGTATGCCTCTGCTATGCCGTCTCCCTTGTCGATCGCCTTCTGATAGCTGCGTTCGGCTTTTTCATAATCAGCCTTGCGCATGTATGCGTTGCCGAGATACAGGTACCCTAGCGGCAGATTCTTTGCAGCTGTTTCGTACTCCTTTATTGCCGGATCAAGCTCTCCCTTGTTTTCATATGCAACTCCGAGGTTGATATGCTCCTGTGGGGAGAGCGGGTCTTCAAATATGACTATGCGCGGCAGGCTGCATGATGCGAGAATCAAGCATAATGCAGCGGCCTGCACAAGCAGGAATATGCGCATGGTTATTTTCTTATCCACAGTGTCCAGCACCTTGTCTTCTTCCAAGCATCGATAAACCGGTCTTCATCAAGACGCACAGCCTCATGCCTGCCGGAATTCAGTACAACTCCACTGCTGTCAAAACCCCTGACAACCATAAAGTGGTTGACTTCATACGCGCTGAAACCGAAGTCCACCATCACTATAAGCGGATATCCGTCTTTGACCTTCTTTTTAATATCTTCAATGCTGCCTGAATACTGGTCAGCCTTGAACCCGAGTTTTTGCGCGTAAAGAATCATGTCTGTTGTGAGCGTACCTCTTGCTGTTTTGCTGTAAATCTCCTTTGCTATCATCTGCGGAGTTGAATTTGTCCCATAATAGTCAAGAACTGTTGCGAGTGAAGCAGGCCCGCACTGGTACTCTTCCTGCGGATAAAACGGCACAGCCTTGAGCACAAACGCATCCGGCAACGGTTTGTCGTAATGAACCGAACAGGATGCTGCTGAGACTGCAAAAAAAACAAGAAGTATTTTGTGAAATACTGGTAAACGATTGGACATGGGTAATTATAGCAGGCTCCAAAATAATAAAAAAAGCGATCCGCCATAGGCGGACCGCTTTCAGGCAGATAATAAATTCTAATGTGTGACCGCGACCTTGTGTCCTGTCAGTTTGAGTATTACGATAACAAGCAGAATTATTACGAGTACGCCGATGACCAGCCCTATTGCATCGCCTCCAACCTTCAGATCATCGATCTGTGTGGCAAGCTGATGTATCTGCTGATCACTCATCTGGGAAAGCCTGCTGCTGATCTCCTCCTGCGTCAAGCCGTAATCAGCGAGCCTCTGCTGCACAACCTTCATCTCGAGCAGTTTCTGTACCTTTTCCATGTCAGCAGCCCTGTCTGTCTGTGACAGCGCTATAAGCTCCGAAGGACTGAACCCAGCCTCCACCCTGGGAGCAACAGCGATAATACAAATTGCAAAAACAAGATACCAGCAAATATGCTTCATAAATGGAATACGCATTGTCTCACCTCCCTTTAATTTTTATTGCTTCATAAATATTATGGTTTTTTGTGCAAAAATACAAAAAATCATCTGCCGAATGTGACGCCCCCGCCCATGAAGAAACTCTGTCTCTTTGAGTTGATTATATCGTCCATGCCTGCTGATATGAAAATATTCCTGTGAATGTAGTAGTCAGCGCCTGTTCTGAGCCTCGGATTCTTTGCATAGTCCTCATCCCTGCCGAACCTGAAGGCATCCACATAAACCCTGAGCCTGTCATTGAGGAAATACTGGTCAATGCCTCCGCCAAGACTGCTCTCTATAACTCCGGCCCTCACAACCGTGTCCTTAAAAAACTGGTTCTCTGTAAATCTTTTGCCAGCCTGTGCGGTGTATACAGTGCTTCTGTGCCTTATGCCTTCTCCATATCCGAATGGATCACTGGCAGCGCCGAGTATGAGATAGTGGGATGAATCCGGTCTGAGGGTGATGCTGAAATCAGCCCTGCCTTCCTGCTGTCTTGTGTAGTAGTCGCCCCTGAGCGTGAGGTATAGCCTGAAGCTGTCCAGTGCGCTCAGTTTTTTGTAAATGCTGTCAGATGTTTTTGTCACGGATTCATAAAGCCTGTCGTCTTTTATAAGCTTGCCTGCCGACCCCTCGCCGGATTCGATCTTCTCGATGATCTTGTCCAGGTTGTCCACTGCGCGCTTGAGCGCAGGCCTGTTTTCCGACAAGGTATCCCTGAGGCCTGAAGCAGCGCTGTCTATGTTCTTCAGCGTATCAGGCCCCTGAGCCTTGAGAGATGAGCTCAGTTCATTTATGTTTGCAACCGCTGAATTCACAGCCTCCTTGTTGCCCTTTACCATCTCTTCGAGCGAGACTGAAAGCTTGTATATGCTTTCAGTCGTCTTTTTCAGTGATGCGTCATTGTTAACAATAACCCTATTGAGATTGCGGCCTGCATCACGCAGGCTGATAATCGATTCTTTCAAAGCCTGTTTTGTATCCTCATCTCCAATCACATTGTCCACATGAGCAGTAAGCTTGCTTATCTCAATGGAAACCTTCGCAAGATTTCTTATGAGCCCGTCAATATCCGTCACGCCTGTTGTGCTGCTTATGGTATCGCCGTCTTTCAGATAAGGCGTCTGTGTGCCTGGATTGATCTCAAGGAACTTGTCTCCGAGCATACCAGCCATCTTTATCGAGGCGGATGCGTCACTCAGCAGCTTTATGTGATTGTACATGCGCACCTTGACCCTGACCCTCTCTTCAACAAGCGCTATGTCCTGAATAAAACCGGCTTCAACACCCGAAACCCTCACCTTTGTGCGGGAATCAAGACCCGCCGCGTTATTGAAGTATATGTATACAGAATAGCCGCCACCCTGATGAAAATCGTAGTCGCCGATCTTGAATGTCATGAATCCCAAAACAGCGATAACCGCTATGACGAACAGTCCGACCTTGAGTTCTTTTGATAATAGTTGCATTCCATATCCTCTGAATAAATTTCAGCGCTGCTCCACTTTTAAATATTATACGTACCTGCTGCAACAAATTCCCTGACATGCGGCTCATCAGCACGCTTTATGCTGTCAGGAGTATACACGCCTGCAATCCTGCCGTCATACAGCATAGCTATCCTGTCGGAAATCTTCATGGCGCTGTGCATGTCATGGGTTATTGTAACTGATGTTACAGAGAGCCGCGACTTGAGCTCTAAGATAAGATCGTTTATCGCCTCTGCCATAACAGGATCGAGCCCTGTTGTCGGCTCATCATAAAGAAGGACTTCAGGCTCATGGGCAATGGCCCTTGCAAGGCCGACCCTTTTTTTCATGCCGCCTGAAAGCTGCGACGGCATAAGTTCGGCCACCCTGTCGAGTCCGACCATTCTGAGTTTTTCTTCTGCAATATCTCTTGCTGCTTTTCTGGAGCAGCTCTTTTCCCTCAGGCTCACAAAAGCGACATTCTCCCATACGGACATTGAGTCAAACAGGGCTGCGCCCTGAAAAAGCATGCCGAACCTCTTGCGCACTTTGTACAATGCATCTTTATCAAGACTGTTTATATCCACACCTTCTATCCTTACGCTGCCGCTGTCAGGAGCAAGCAGACCGATTATATGCTTTAAAAGCACGCTCTTGCCTGTGCCGCTGCCGCCGATGATAACCATGCTCTCGCCTTTTTTTATCTCCAGGTCAACTCCGGCGAGCACCTTTTTCTGGCCGAATGATTTATGAACTCCTGATATATTTATCATCTGAACATCCACGCAGAGAGGAAATAGTCTGATACCAGAATGGTAATTGATGAAAGCACAACAGCCCTTGTTGTTGCCTTGCCCACTCCTTCAGCCCCGCCTTCGGTGTAAAAACCGTTGCAGCAGCTTATCATGGAAATACATGCTCCAAAGAATGCTGCCTTGAGCAGTCCGTAATATACATCCTGATACTTCAGAAAATCCCATGTCCATTTCCAGTATGTCGTGGAGCTTACGCCGAACAGGTTAACAGTCACAAAGAATCCGCCTATGATGCCTATAATGTCCGCCATTGCCGTAAGCGCCGGCATCATTATGGTTGTAGAGATGAATCTAGGCAAAACCAGATATTTGACAGGATTGGCGGCAAGCGTCTCGAGCGCATCAATCTGCTCTGTAACCCGCATGGTGCCGAGTTCTGCTGCCATGGACGCGCCTGCCCTGCCTGCAACTATAAGGCCCGTAAGCACAGGACCCAGTTCCCTTACCATTGATAAAGAAACTACAAAACCCACAACAGACTGGGCGCCGAATCTCTTGAATCCTGTGTATGACTGAACAGCCATGACCATGCCGGTAAACACAGCTGTGATCAACACAACAGGCAGGGACCTTACACCGATCTCGACCATCTGCTTCAGCAGGTTGTCAGCTTCAAATGGTTTTTTGAAGATTTGTGCTACAGTCTCGACAAAGAGCATCCATGTCCTGCCGATCTCTTCGGTAAAGCGTATGGCGAGTGTGCCTATGTATTCGATTGCCCTGATCATAAGTCTGCCTCAGGAGCTGATGTGGTTCCTTGCAGCCCTTGAACCGATTGATGTGAGCACTTCATAGGATATTGTGCCTGCCTTTGCAGCCAGCTCGTCAGCGCTTATGAACTCTTCGCCCTGTCTGCCTATTATGACGACCTCGTCACCTTCAGCAACATCCGAGTCTCTCACAATGTCCGTAACATCCGCCATGCATAGGTCCATGCATATTCTGCCTGCAACAGGCGCTCTTCTGCCGTTTATAAGCACATCAGCATTGTTCGAAAAGGATCTCCTGTAGCCGTCGGCATAGCCTATGCCCACAACAGCGATTACGCTGTCCCTTTTTGCGATAAATGTCCTGCCATAGCTTATCGGTGTGCCTGATTTCACCCTTCTTACCGAGTGCACTTTAACAGATGCCTTCATCACAGGTATGAGTCCTGTTCCATTGGATTCGAACGGCGAATACCCATAAAGCATGATGCCCGGCCTAACTGCATCCATATGGGCTTCAGGCAGGTTGATGACAGCAGCGCTGTTTGCGAGATGAAAGTATTTCGGTTTGAGTCTGCTTTCGGACAATCTCTGTTTGAGCATCCTGAATCTGGATATCTGCTCCCTTGCAAAAGAGAGATCAGAGAGGTCTGCCTCTGAAAAGTGGCTCATAAATCCCTCAACTCTGATATTCGGCAGGGAAGCTATTTCTGTTATCGTGTCCATATCTTCAGGATAGATGCCGAGCCTGCCCATGCCTGTGTCGATCTTCAGATGAACGTTTAGCTGCACCCCGCGTCTGGCTGCTTCAGCAGACACCAAGCGGCCTGACTTCAGGTTATGCACAACAGGTATGATATCAAGACTTACTGCATCAGCAGGATCAGGGTCGAACAGCACGATCACAGGAGCTGTTATGCCTGCATTCCTGAGCAGCCGCGCCTCTGAGGTGAACGCAACAGCAAGCCTTTCAGCGCCTTCTGCCACGAGCCTTTTCGATATTTCAACAGCTCCGTGTCCATAGGCATCAGCCTTGACAACAGCAAAAACAGGGCTGCCGGATGTCAGCCCTTTTATTTTTCTGAAATTATGGGAAAGAGCGTCTAAATCTATATCAGCTGTAACGCCTCTGTTCACGGCTGTTACGCTTTTTTGTCCTGCTCTGTCTTGTTCTGGCCTTCAGCGGTCTTGTCTTTTGGTGTGACATCAATAGCATCCTTTTCAGCCATTCCCTTTTTGAAGTTGCTTATAGCCTCGCCTATGCCCTTGCCAAGCTGAGGCAACCTTGTTGCTCCAAAAAGCACTACTACGATAACGAGTATTATCACCAGCTCCTGCATACCAAGTCCAAACATTCTATCCTCCTGTTATTTTCAACCCGATCTGCGCGCAAGCGTCGCTGCGCTGAGGCTGAAAACCCTTTCATAATCTTCTACAGTATTTATATTAACAAATGAGAGGCCTTCAGGGTCTATACCCTTGAGCATCTTTTCATCAATAAAATTGGTTTGTATATCATATAACAATTTCCTGATTGATGTCTTGTCCTGCTTCACAGCAGCTTCTATGAGACTGATTGCGCCCCTGGAATATATAGCCAAAAGCGGCTGCGGCTTGCTGTCAAACATTGGCACTGTGGCATCAACTCTTTTGCACCTGCAAGCCTCTTTATGGCTGGATGCGACAAGATCGAGCAGAGCTGGATTTATATACGGCATGTCCCATGCTGCAACAAATACATCTGAACTGCTGTTTATAAGGCCAGAGTGTATTCCCGAGAGCGGACCTCTGGACTCTATAATATCTCCGACAAGCGGCACGCCGTAGTGCAGAAATCCGGTTGGATTATTGGTGCTTATTAAAATCTCTTTGAACCGTTGCCTGAAGGTGTCGAGTATGTTTTCGAGGATGGATACGCCATCTATTCTTACATGGCCTTTCGGCACTGGAAAGCGGCTGTTCCTGCCTCCGGCAAGAATAACCCCTGCAATGCCTGCACATGCGGACTGAGACGCGGGGGAGCTCATTGCACGATCATGCCGGCATAGCCAACAACCTTGTCATAATCTCCGCTCACCTCTCCGGATGTAGTATGCATAACAAGCTCTGCCTTCTGCGCGCCTGATGCCTTTGCTGCATACAGCATGATTACAACAGGCAGAACGCCACACATCGAGATGTCATTATCCATCACAACCCTGTAAAGGCCTTCCGGGTCGAGCGCAAGAATCATATCAATTGCGAGTTGATCAAGTTTGATTGTTGTGTCGTGGTCAAGGTAGTGGTTCATGTCAGAACTTGCGGCTATGACAGTGCTGCATCCGGATTCAGCAACTGACCTGGCAATAGCCTCGCCAGCGCGCCTGCATGCCTGCAGATCAGCCCTGCGAACTGTTATGGGAACAATCCTGGCGCTTTCAGAGCCGTAAGCTATAAACGGTATCTGCACCTCAAGAGAGTGCTCGTACATATGCGCACCCTCGTCGTTCTCAAAAAGCGGATCAGAAGCGAGTATCCTGCTGCTGAGTTCTTCATTAACATGGACTGTTCTGCCGGGTATCTCCCACTCTCCGCTGCTAAAGAGCGCCATCTCAGCGCCCATGCCGGTATGGTTTGGTCCGATGACTATGAATGTATCCGGATACGCTATGCGGTTGTATACTGATGCTGCAACACGGCCTGAATATATGTATCCTGCATGCGGCACTACTATGCCGAGAGCCTTTGCACCCGGCTGCTGCCTTGTGCCGAACCCATGAATCTGAGACTTAAGTTGCGCTGCGCCGCCCGGATAAAAATGGCCCGCCACAGCAGGCATTCTCTTCACTAATAGACTTCCTCTTCAGATTCGTAGCTGACCCCTGCAAAATCAACAAACCTTGTGGCATCAGAAAGAAATGTGAGATTGACAACTCCGGTAGGTCCGTTTCTCTGCTTGGCTATTATTACCTCTGCCTTTCCCTTTGACGAGGAGTTGTTCTTGTTGTACACCTCGTCCCTGTATAAAAATATTATCACATCAGCATCCTGCTCAATGGCTCCGGACTCTCTCAGGTCAGCAAGGGTCGGACGCCTGTCTCCCCTGTTCTCAACAGCCCTGTTGAGCTGGCTGAGCGCTACAACAGGCACGCGCAGGTCCTTGGCAAGTTCTTTAAGCGATCTGGATATGTCTGATATCTCCTGCTCCCTGCGCTCAAAACTACCCCTGCCTCTCATAAGCTGCAGGTAGTCCACAACCACCATGCTCAGACCGCCATGCTCCATCTTCAGCCGCCGGGCCTTTGCCCTCACTTCAAGCACTGATAAAGCTGCAGAGTCATCAATAAATACAGGGGCCTCAGCAAGCCTGCCGCCTGCGTTTGTGAGCTTTGGCCAGTCTTCTCTGCTTATGAAGCCTTTCCTCACCTTGGAAGAATCCACCATGCTCTCTGCACACAGCATTCTGAGCGCTAGCTGCTCTTTTGACATTTCAAGGCTGAATATGGCGATAGGTTCCTTATGCTCAAGCGCTACATGCTGGGCTATGTTGAGCGCAAACGCGGTCTTGCCCATGCCGGGCCTGCCGCCGATGATTATAAGATCACCAGGCTGAAAGCCGGAGGTCATCTCGTCTATGTCCCTGTAGCCTGTAGGCACTCCTGTGATAGCCTCTTTCTTCTGGTAAAGTCCCTCTATGAGCTTGAACGTATCCTTGATAATACCCTTCATGTCATAGAAAGATGTCTTTGTCCTTTTATCAGCGATATCGAAGATCATCTTTTCAGCGTAGTCCACCATCTCATCAGCCTCAAGACTGTCTTCATAAACTTTTGAGGATATCTGGGTGGCTGTACGCAAAAGAGAGCGCAGCAGGGATTTTTCGCGCACGATCTTTGCGTGATAACGCACATTGGCTGCTGTGGGTATGCTGTTTATTATCTGTGAAAGGTAGGTTACGCCGCCTACTGAATCAATGTCATTATTGCGCCTGAGCAGGTCGGTTACCGTGATTATGTCGACTGCCTCCCCTCTGCTGAAGAGTTCAGAGGCAGCCCTGAATATCCTGCGGTGGGATTCCTTGTAAAAGTCCTCGTCATTGAGCAGTTCGATAGCCTTTGGCAGCGCCTCATTGTTTATCATGATGGCGCCGAGCACTGACTGTTCAGCTTCGAGGTTCTGCGGAGGCAGTTTGTCTGTAAGTTGGTCAAGCGCTTTCAACAACTACCTCCCGGTGAATTCATAAAAATATCTTCCGCTGCTGCGCAGCATTCCGCGTTTCTACTCAGCGCGCACTACTGATACTGCTATATGCGCTGCCACTTCCGGAAAAACCTTTATGTCAACCTTGAAGTCTCCGAGCCTCTTTATCGGTTCATCGAGCACAATCTTCTTTTTGTCGATGTCAAAACCTTTGGTTTTAAGGGCCTCAGCAATATCCATTGCCGTCACAGAACCGAAGAGCTTGTCCTCTTCACCAGCCTTTGCCTTTATCTCAACGGAAACCGCTGAAATTTTTGATGCAAGCTCCTGGGCGGATGCCTTCATCTTTGCGGCCTTCTGCTGTATCTTTCTCTTCTCGTTTTCGAGTTCTTTAACATTGCCCATATTGGCCTCAACAGCGAGACCCTGCGGTATGAGGAAGTTGCGGGCATAGCCGTCCTTTACGGAAACGATCTCACCCATATGTCCGAGATTCCTGACTTCCTCTTTGAGAATAACCTTCATGTTGAAAATCTCCTTTCAAGTCTGTTTTTTGTATAGGGTAGTATATATTATCAGCCACAAAAATGGTAAGTGCTTGCAAGCAGCCAGGCAATGCACTTGTTTTTCAGGCAGTTTTCCTCTGTCTCAGCGCCTCGTAAAGACAGACCGCTGCTGCTGATGCCACATTAAGGCTCTCTGCCCTGCCCTTTATGGGGATGGTGAGCGCTGCCGCAGCGCCGGCTGTTATCTCTGATCCAAGCCCATGCGCCTCGCTGCCAAAGGCGATCGCAACCGGCTCTCTGAGATCAGCTTCAAATATTTCTATGCCTTTTGCAACACTGCTTGCATAGAGCGGTATCTTATGCTCTTTCAGATAATCCAGCAGAGCGGAAGTTGTTGTCATTACAACCGGTATATTGAATATGCTGCCGGCAGTTGATCTGACGGATTTTGGATTGAACGGATTGCAGCATCCCTCAAGCAGCACTACAGCATCAGCAGCAACAGCATCAGCAGTGCGGATTATTGTGCCTGTATTGCCCGGGTCCTGAACGCCTTCGCATACAGCTACAAGAGGGTTGCCTGAAAGATTTATATCCTGAAGACCGGCAGGCTTTAGAGTAACAACAGCTGCTGTTCCCTGGGATGTAACAGCATCAGATATTTTTGCGATCACAGCATCGTCTGTCTCGATAAGCCTTATATTTTTTTCCTGAGCCAGCCTTATAAGCCGCCTGCCCTCGTTCTTTGAACCGAATGCCTCAGTAAAAAATATTTCTTTTACCGCGCATCCTGATGAGAGGGCTGCTTCGAGCAGATGCGGGCCTTCGATAATGAATGATCCGTCTTTTGAAGGTTTCTCAGCAAGGCGCATCGCATCTTTTACAGCTGGGTTTGAGAGGCTGGTTATCTTCAGTATTTTCATAGGTCTATTTTAAACGGCACAGGCATAAAAGTAACAACAAAAACCAGCAGGCTTGCAAAAGAGACAAACCTTCTCGCTCTGCCAAGAGGCTCGTGCCAGTAGACCACAGGCGGGTGCTTTATGCCGAGGATGAGCATGGCAACAGCCCAGACCATCCACCCGGGCCAGAAGAAGAGCCCCAGAAGAGCAAGCACTGCAACAAGCACTTTTGAAAGAAACCGCTGTCTTTCTCCAAACAGCGCGTAGGCTACATGTCCGCCATCGAGCTGGCCGATCGGTATGAGGTTCATGGATGTGATGAACAGCCCGATCCATCCTGCAAATGCTATTGGGTGCAGAAGTATGTCGTGGCCGGCAGGTATGCTGCCCACAATAATTTTTACCAACAGACCAAAGAGCATTGAATCACCAAGTCCAAAGGCATCTTCAGGAGATTCTATCCTTACGACTTCGGACATGGATAGACCGATAACACTCGCGGCCACTGAGACAATAAAACCAGCCAGAGGGCCGGATGCGCCTATGTCTATAAGCGCCTCTCTTGATGCAATCGGAGAACGCATTTTGATGAATGCTCCGAATGTGCCTATAATGGACGGCGCTGGTATGAAGTAAGGCAGAGTGGCCTCTGTGCGGTGCAGCTTTGAGGCTATGTAGTGCGAAGACTCATGCACAAGCAATATGGTCATGAGCGCAATGGCAAACGGCATGCCTTCAACTATCCTGCCGGGGTCTGCCAGCAGATCAGCGCCTGTGTTCATTGCGCCTGCTATGAGGGTGGTGATGAAAGTGACAATAAAGAGAATTATATGCGTCCAGGGTATTTTACGGCTCATCATCCTAGCCTGCGGTTGTTTGATATAACAGCCCTGAGATCGTATTCAAGGCCTTCGGTTATTTCTACATCAACGAAATCTCCGGCCTTGAGCATGGCTGATGCAGGATCCCGGTCTATGAGCACAACACCGTCGATCTCAGGCGCGTGTGAGTAAAGCCTGGCAACAACAGCGTCACCAGAAACTTCATCAACAATCGCCTCATACCGCTGGCCTGTAAGTTCCCTGTTCTTTTCAAGAGATATAAGAGCCTGCCTCTGCATCAGCTCAGCAAGCCTCCTCTCCTTTGTCTGCTCAGGAACCTGGCCGGTCATTGAATAGGATGGAGTGCCCTCCTCTCTGGAAAACTTGAAGACCCCGAGCCTGTCAAACCTTGTCTCTTCCACAAAATCCGCAAGCGCGTTGAAGTCATGCTCTGTCTCTGAGGGAAATCCCACTATGAACGTTGTTCTCAGAACAGCGCCGGGAATCATGCGCCGTATCCTGCGTATCAGCTTGGTATACTCCTGCCTGCTGCCCCTTCTGCCCATAAGCCTCAGCAGCCTGTCCTCTGAATGCTGAAGCGGAATGTCGAAATAGTTGTATATCTTCTCTTCCGATGCGATCAGATCGAGGAGTTCGTCATCAATATTTGTCGGATAAAGATAAAGCAGCCTGATCCTGAAGTCAGCATCAATGGCAGCAAGCTGTTTAAGAAGCTTCGGCAGATTCAGGTCAGCTCTTCCTTTGCCGTAGCTCGTAATGTCCTGCGCAACCAGCACAAGCTCCTTTTTACCGTTTTCTATATGACTGACAGCATCCCTGATGATATCATCCGGCTCTATGCTCCTGAACCTGCCCCTTATCGAGGGGATGGCGCAGAATGTGCATTTTCTGTCGCAACCGTCAGATATCTTCAGATATGAGTAAGGGTATCCTGCTGTGTCGGTATCAAGCATAAACGGCCTGTCATATGCCTTTTTGCGAAGCGCCTCTTTGCCTGCAACACTGCGGCAGTATTCGATTACAGCAGCCTCATCAGATACGCCCATTATCGCATCTATCTCAGGCATCTCTTTCATGAGTTCGTCCCTGTACCTCTGGGCAAGGCATCCCAGCACAACAAGTTTACCCTGGCCCTTTTTCAAGGCCGCAAGCCTGAGTATTTCATTAATGGATTCTTCCTTTGCAGAGGTTATGAAGCCGCATGTGTTTATGAGCAAAAAGTCGGCTGAATCCTCATCCTGCACAAATACGAATCCGTTTTCTGCCATGGCTGCTGCGAGCTTGTCAGAGTCGACCGCGTTTTTCGGACACCCGAGGGTTGTTATATGTACTTTATTCATGTTTTTTTCTCTTTGCAGCGTAATATACGATCAAAAATGAGATAATGGCAGAGACAGTTCCCACCACAGTGGAGCCGACCACAAAAGGCCACAGCAGCGGCCTTAATTCATCGATCATCATTTTGTAGTTTACATTATGCCAGTCAATGTCAGGAATTATATCGTCAACACCTAGAAGCAGGGAGCCTATCCATGTGGCAAAGGTGTATATCGGCACGATTGTCCATGGATTTGTGACATAGACCCCGACTATGGTGACGAATTTATTAAGCCTGAGCATCCAGCTCACGCCAATGCCCAAAACAGTGTGCAGCCCCAAAAGCGGAGACATGCCCCAGAAAACTCCCAGCGCAAATGCAGCTGCCAGCCTGTGAGGAGGCTCGTTTATGCTGAGTATGGATATCAGCTTTTTACGTATTCGCAAAATGCTGATATCCTTTTGGCTGTATCTCTCTTCTTTGTCCGCTGCTGCTGACAGTAAACCTGCCCTGCTCTTTGATCATGCCAATGCATGTCGCACCGGGCAGATCACCTTCAGCAATATCCGATGGAGCTGTAAAAAGCAGTTCATAATCCTCTCCGCCCGAAACAGCAAGCATCTCTGCATCCAGGCCGAGCAGACCTGCTGCTGCAGTCATCTCTGATGATACAGGCAGCCTGTTCATGAATATCTCGACTCCGACAGCGCTCTCATCGCATAGCCTGGAGATGTCTATAAAAAGTCCGTCGCTTATGTCCATCATGGATGTTGCAGCTGAGGCATAAGCGCTTGATGCCCTTGCATCAGGAGCAAGATGCCTTTTTATGAGAGGCAGGGCTGTACTGAAATCCATGCTGCTCGATATGCCTTGCTCAAAAGAGATGCTGTCCCCTGCATCAGGCCTGAACTCATGTATAAAGTCTATGGCCTTTATCACCTGCCGCGACTCTTGAGAAAGGCGTTTAAGTACCTCCAGCCCGCAGGCAGAGTCTCCCAGAGAACCTGTAACATACACCCTGTCTCCGGGTTTTGCGCCTGACCTGGTTACAAAGCTGTTTGAAGTGCCGAGCAGGGTTGCAGAGAGCATGCATGGCCCTGTTGATGATGAAAGATCACCGCCTAGGAGTTTCAGGTCGTACATTCTTATGCCGTGCTCAATGCCGCTGAAAAGCAGCCAGAAGTCTTCGATATCCGTATCGCCATGCATGGCCATATTGAGAAAAAGGTATCTGGGAGTGGCTGCCATGGCCATGATGTCACTGACATTGACGGAAACCAGCTTGTACCCTATGCTCGCCAAATTGCTGAAGGAGGTGTCAAAATGCACGCCCTCCAGCATCATGTCGGTTGTCACGAGAGTCTGCCAGCTCCTGGGGCTGAGCACAGCTGCATCATCGCCAATGCCAACAACAATCTCGGGATCAGCAGCAAATGCTGCTGAAAAGAGGCTATGCCTTTTTCTTATTTCTTGCAGGAGCCTTAGCTCTCCTGCTTCTTTTAGGCGCATCGCTTTTATTCCGTACCGCTTTCCTGGGAGCAGTTGTTTTGACGCTCTTGCGGCCTGTCTTTTTGACAGAACTGCTGCGCGTTGTTGCAGTGTTATTGGCGCCTGCAAGCGCGTTCTTTATCACATCATCCATGGTATCCACAAGGACAAAGTTCATGCCTTCCTTCACATACGGCGGAAGATCCTCGAGGTCTTTCTTGTTGCGCATCGGTATGAGAACATTCTTAATGCCCATCCTCTTTGCAGCAAGGGTCTTTTCCTTCAGTCCGCCTATTGGAAGCACCCTGCCCCTCAGCGTAACCTCGCCTGTCATGGCCACATCCCTTCTTACAGGCTTGCCTGTGAGCGCGGATGAGATGGCTGTTGCCATGGTTATGCCTGCTGAAGGCCCGTCCTTTGGTATGGCTCCTGCCGGCACATGTATGTGCAGGTCAGTGTTCGAGAAGGTCTCCTCGCTGATGCCGAGTTTAGATGCCTTTGAACGCACATAGCTTAAAGCTGCCTGTGCAGACTCCTTCATCACATCGCCAAGCTGTCCTGTGAGCGTAAGATTGCCCTTGCCCTTCATCACAGTGGCTTCCACATATATGAGGTCTCCGCCGGATTCTGTCCATGCCAGGCCGGTGGATACGCCAACCTCATCCTTCTTTATCTCCTCTTCAGGCATGAACTTGGGCACACCGAGATACTTCTCGATATTTGCGGATGTTATCTCGAAAAACTTCTTTGAGCTCTCGACAAACTTCTTTGCAACCTTTCTGCAGAGGTTCGCCAGTTCGCGTTCGAGGCTTCTGACTCCAGCCTCTCTTGTGTAATGCGAGATCACCTTCAGCACAGCAGAGTCGCTGATCTTCAGTATCTTCGAGGTTACCCCGTTTTCCTCCATCTGCTTTGGAATGAGGTACTTCCTGGCTATCTGGAGCTTTTCCTCATTGGTGTAGCCGGACAGGTATATTATCTCCATCCTGTCCCTTAGGGGGCCGGGAATGGTGTCTGCCATATTGCCTGTTGTTATGAACATCACATTCGACAGATCAAACGGCACTGCCCGATAGTGATCCATGAACGAGTTGTTCTGTTCAGGGTCCAGCACCTCCAGCAGGGCTGAAGACGGGTCGCCCCTGAAGTCAGATCCAAGCTTGTCTATCTCATCCAGCATAAAAAGCGGATTGTTTGTGCCTGCCTGCCTCATGCCCTGTATGATCCTGCCGGGAAGCGCGCCAACATACGTGCGGCGGTGGCCCCTTATTTCAGCTTCGTCATGCACTCCGCCCAGAGACATGCGCACAAACTCCCTGCCGAGCGCCCTGGCTATTGACCTGCCCAGGGATGTCTTGCCGACTCCGGGAGGTCCTATAAAGCAGATGATCGGGCCTTTCATCTTCTCCTTCAGCTTTCTGACGCTGAGGTATTCGAGTATCCTCTCCTTCACCTTCTCAAGGTCATAGTGATCCTCATTGAGCACCTTTTCAGCTGCCTTTATGTCAATCTGGTCTTTAGTGCTTTTTGACCAGGGCAGCTCAGTGAGCCACTCAAGATATGTCCTTATTGTGCCAGCCTCAGCGCTGTCTGGATGCATCTTCTCTATGCGCCTGAGCTGCTTTTCAGCCTCTTTGCGCACCTTTTCCGGCATCTGGGCATCTTCTATCTTTTTGCGAAACTCCCTTGCCTCTTCAGCGCGCTCGTCAATATCGCCAAGCTCCCTCTGAATGGCCTTGAGCTGTTCCCGCAGAAAGTATTCACGCTGGCTCTTGTCTATTTCTCCTCTCGCCTCGGTCTGTATCTTTTGCTGTATTGTGAGAAGCTGTATCTCCCTTGTGAGTATCTCGCTAACTCTTCTAAGCCGCTCAACAGGATCGGACATCTCCATGATCTCCTGGGACTGCTCTGTGCGCAGTCCGAGGTTTGAGGCTATAAGGTCAGCGAGCTTGCCTGGATCGTCTATGTTCTCGATAACAACCATCATGTCCGGCAGTATTGTTTTGCCGAGGGATACAGCCTTGTCCAGCTGCTCTTTCACGTTTCTGATCAGGGCTTCATCCTCTATCTTCACCTCGCCGGGCTTCTCTTCCTCAATCTTTTTGATCTTTGCAGTAAAGAAGGGCTCATGCTGCATAAACTTCTCGACCTTTGCCTTGCTTACGCCCTGCACAAGTATCTTCACCCTGCCGTCAGGCAGCTTGAGCATCCTCATGATCATGCAGACAGTGCCTATCGAATAGAGGTCTTCGAGTGAAGGCGTGTCAACATTCAGGTCTCTCTGCGTCAGCAGCATTACCATCCTGTTGCCTGCAAGCGCGTGGTCAATAGCCTTTATGGATATGTCCCTTCCAACAAAAAGAGGCAGTATCATGTATGGAAAGACGACTATGTCCCGCACAGGAAGTACAGGAAGCGTATCAGGTATCTCTATCTCTTTTTCATCTTTCACTTCAGCTTCAGCCATTAAGTTAATCCTCCGTTTCGTCTCCCATAAGTATAACCTTTTTTCAAAGCGTCTATATATTATTATGGAACTTTGATTTCAATATTAAACAGCCTTAACAAAAAAATCTATTTTGCGCTGAACCTGGCTTTCAGGAATTCCCTGAAGGGGTCTGCAAGCTCGCTGTTCTTGAGCGCAAAGTCAACGGTTGCCATAAGATAGCCGAGCTTGTCTCCGGCATCATACCTGCCTCCCTTGATCTTGTATCCGTATATCGGCCGTTTTGCCATAAGGCTTATCAAGGCGTCCGTGAGCTGTATCTCGCCGCCCTTGCCAGGCTTCTGTTTTTCGAGCACATCAAAAATATCAGGAGTGAGTATGTATCTGCCGATTATTGCCAGGTTTGAAGGCGCATTCTTTGGATCAGGTTTTTCAACCATTCCCTTGATCTTTATGACCCCATCCTGAAGCTCTCCGTCTATTATTCCGTATCTGTTTGTCTCTGATTTTGGAACCTCCTGAATCGCGATCACAGGGGACTGAACCTTCTCGTAAACCTCAACCATTTCTTTAAGCACTTTGAAGTCAGGGTCTATTACATCATCACTCAGGATAACAGCAAAAGCTTCATTACCGACAAACGGTCTTGCGCAATATATGGCATGGCCGAGCCCGAGCGCTGTTCGCTGCCTGATATATGCAAAATCTATCTTGTTGAGTCTTGTGATCTCCTTGAGCATCTCATCCTTGCCGCCGTTTCTGAGCTTTTCCTCAAGCTCGGCAGCAGTGTCAAAATGGTCTTCGATCGCGCGCTTGTTCTTGCCGGTTATTATTATGAACTGGTCAATGCCGCAATCAACAGCCTCTTCAACCCCGTACTGTATGAGCGGTTTGTCAACAATAGGAAGCATCTCCTTGGGCGAAGCCTTGGTAGCCGGAAGAAACCTTGTGCCGAGCCCTGCAGCAGGGAAAACAGCCTTTCTTATTCCTTTGCCCATCATAGCCTCCAGGAAGATGTGTTCAATTAGTGGTGCCGGAGACGAGAATCGAACTCGTACGATGCTAGGCATCGAGGGATTTTAAGTCCCTTGCGTCTGCCAGTTCCGCCACTCCGGCATGTACTGGTACATTTAATACATGGATACTTAAAATAACAGATGGGGTGCCAAAGTTCAACCGCTGCTGGCATTGCCGCATGGATGTGAGGCAATATATAAATAAATGCAACCCGGCATATGAATATCATAATCGAAATACGGAATGTTGATATTGTCCTTGAGAATAAAAAAATCCTCTCGGATGTCTCATGGCGTCTTCAGCAGAATGAAAACTGGGCTGTTTTGGGAAGCAACGGATCCGGCAAGACAACTTTCCTTAAACTCATACGCGGAGATATCTGGCCAACAGCAGGCAGCAGGATTTATGCGCTTGAAGGAGAGCCGCAAGAGAGTCCGATCGGGATCAAAAATCATATTGCCCTCGTTTCGCCTGAAATACAGGATGCCTATACAAAAAACAGCTGGGACCTGACAGTTGAAGAGGTGATACATACTGGATTTGCTGATACGGTCTGGCTCTTTGACAAACCAACCCGGCAGCAGCTCAACATTGCCGATGACATTATCGAACAGCTTGGAATAGACAGCCTGCGCCAAAAACAGATGCTCCGTATATCCTCAGGAGAGGCAAAGAAGGTACTGATCGCGCGTGCGCTTGTCTCAAACCCTGAAGTGATCATGCTGGATGAGGTCTGCAATGACCTTGATGCTGGTTCGAGAGAAACTCTTATCAGTATGATCGATAAAATCGCGCGCTCCGGCACGCAGATAATATATTCAACACACAGAACAGACGAAATGCCCTCATCAATAACACACGCGCTCCTGCTCTCAAAAGGGTCTATCGCAATTCAGGGAGATATAAACAGTGTAGCAAGCCACAACCCTGTTTATCAGGATAAGGCGGATGCATCAGGCAATGCTGTTATCAGGACAAAAAAGTGCAATGCCATTCATCACAAGCAACAACTCGCTCCGCTTGTCGAAATAGTAAATGCTGACATTTATATTGAAGACAAACAGATACTCCATAATATCAACTGGCGCATTGACCGTGGAGAACATTGGCTCGTAACCGGCAGAAACGGGGCTGGAAAATCCACACTCTTCAAATTAATACTGGCTGAACTGCATCCTGCATCAGGAGGCAGGATATCAAGATTTGATCTGCGGGATGATACTTCAGTATGGGATGTAAGGAAAAGGATCGGATATGTTTCATCCGCTCTTCAGGGAGGTTATGACTGGGACATCACTGCTGAAGAGGTGGTGCTGTCAGGCTTTTTTGCAAGCATAGGCCTTTATGATGAAGCATCCGAAGAGCAGAAAGAAGCAGCGCTCAAATGGATGAATATCTTGCGGATAGATAATCTGCGCAACAGACGCATATTCACGCTCTCTTACGGAGAATCAAGAAAGGTGCTGCTTGCTCGCGCAATGGTGAACGGACCGGATATGCTCCTGCTCGATGAGCCCTGCAACGGACTGGACATTCCATCGCGCGCAGATTTTCTCGGGCTTGTTGAAAAGCTGGCGCAGCAGGCTACAACAATCGTAATGGCAACACATCACAAAAATGAGATAATACCCTCAATAACGCATGAACTCGCAATGGGAAACGGCCGCATACTATCTAAAACCAGTAGACATCTATGATGAACCAGCAGATTTCAGCCGACCGTATTCAGTCAAACCCTGAAATGATCAACAATGGTCTTGAGCTGACCCGCAAGTTTTGCCAGTTCTGATGATGACTGCGCAATCTGGTCAGACCCGCCTGATATCTCCTTTGCGCCTGATGCAACAGCCTGTATGTCTCCGCTGATCGCCTCAGAGGTTGTGGACATCTGCTCAGTAGCTGTTGCGATCTGCTGAACGAGATTTTGCAGAGACAAAACGCTCTTTACTATATGCTGGAGCTGGTCTCCTGCTTCTACGGAATACTGAAGTCCCACATTCACCTTTTCGTTCGTGTGACTCATCGCTTCAACAGCGCTGGCCACCTCACCCTGTATCGCTCCGATCATCTGGCTGATCTCCGATGTAGCTGTTGCCGTACGCTCTGCGAGCTTTCTCACCTCATCAGCAACAACAGCAAATCCCCTGCCCTGTTCGCCGGCGCGTGCTGCCTCAATGGCTGCATTCAGAGCAAGGAGGTTGGTCTGGTCGGCAATATCATTAATAACATTCACGATCTCACCAATCTGTTTTGATTTTTCTCCAAGCGTCTGCATCACCTGGGTGGATTTATTTACCGTCTCGACAATCTCCCGGGATTCGGCAACCGACTTTTCAACAACCTCTGCTCCCTTTCTTGCGATATCAGCCGTATCAGATGAGGACTCAGCAATATTCGATGAGTTCTTGGCTATGTCGATAACCGTCTGTGACATTTCTTCGGCTGATGTTGCTATCTGGGATGAACGGCTGGACTGATCAGACATTGTCCTTGTAATCTCTTCAGAACTCGCGCTGAGTTGATCGCTTCCCGAGGCCAAGCTCGCTGAAGCCTGCTTTATATCACCTATCAGGCGTTTGAGCCTGTTGACCATATCCTTCATGGCCTCAAGCATTTGGCCTGTCTCGCTTTTATCCGTTTTTTTGATCTCAACGGTCAGATCTCCGCCGGCTATTCTATGTACAGTATCCACAGCCTCGTTAAGCGGACCGGTTACACTCTTTATGATAAGCACGGAAACAAGCACACCGATGATAACAGAGACAATGCCGATGATTATTATTGCCGTCTGTACAATACCGGCATTGTTTTCTGATTCCTCCCTGCTCTTCTTTGCCTGATCCTTGACAAACTCATTCATTTCATCTACTGACTTCACATACGCTGCCTGCAGCGGCTCAAACTTGGAAAGCATCTTGAGCGCATCCTTTTTATTTCCATCCTTAAGCAGCCTGACTATCATATCCCGCATCTCAGCAGTTGGCTTTCTGGCATCAACCATCGCCTGATACAGTGCCTTGCCCTTTTGCGATGTCACAAGCAGTTTCAGTTTGTCAAAACCCTCTGTGATGCCTTTTCTGGTAGCAAGCATATCCTGGACCGCTTTTTCGAGATCATCTTTGTTATCAACAATAAATCCCCTTTGCAGATGGTTTGTTGCTACAAGAACATTTGCAGTGATATCTCCAAGGATTATGGCCTGCGGAAGCCGTTTTTCGCTCAGGTTCTTTATATTGCTGCCAAGAGATGATATGCCCAAAAAAGCTCCGATCGAGATAGCAACTGCCAGAACGATCATCAAGCCGAATCCACCAGCAAGCTTTGTTTTGATTTTCATATCATTAAGCATTCCTTCCCCCTCGATATTTACTGGACATACAGCAAGCATTTTCTATTTATATTTGTAGCAGATAAATGGATAACTGTCTATATGGCAAAGATATACAGGAATGTGATTAATGGTTTACCAGAAAGCCGGTCTGATATGAAACAATCAAGATGCTGATTTATATATTTTTTATTTAAGCCTTTGGAACTGCTCCTCGTACTGCCTCAAATGCTCTGTCCATTTGTCGCGGCTCAGAAGCAGTTCTGCAATCTGCTCGTTGTCAGAGGAGGGATCGAGTCTTGAAAGTTTTTTGCCTATATCATCCAGAGTTGCTCTGCACACCTCAATTTCCCGCATGAGGGATATGTAGTATTCATCTGTTATCATGCAAAGCCTCCCTGTTAAACCTCGACAAGCCTTTTGTTCTCTACCATAAGCAGTCTGTCAGCCAGCCTGTCTGCCTGTGCCCTTTCATGGGTCGAGAGTATTATTGTCGAGCTTCGCTCCTGCTTTATCCGTAGTATGGCTGATTCTACTATTTCAGTGTTCTCAACATCAATGGCAGAGGTCGGCTCATCAAGGAGCAGCAGACTGGGTTTTATCACGAGCGCCCTTGCGATGCCGAGCCTGCGCTTCTGTCCACTCGAAAGAAGCAGTGCATTCTGATTCATTTTATGTGTAAGACCGACAAGCTCAATAGCTTCCTGAGCAGCATCATGTATCCGCTTTTTGTTGTATCCTCTTATTTTCAGCCCATACTCAACATTCTTCAGCACAGTCGTATTGAATAAGCCTATGTCAGGCAGCAAGAGCGTTATCATACGTCTTAGCTTCATGTCCTGAGCTAGCTCGCTATTACCGGAATAGTATGTGAGATTACCTTTGGAAGGACTTTCGAGCAGACCGAATATTCTCAGCAGAGTTGACTTGCCGCAGCCATTGGGTCCCATAATCGCGTACACGCTTCCGGCCTGGAATGTGTAGCTGCAATTATCGATCACAGGACTGCTGTTGTAACCTCTTGTGATATCAGATATCCTAAGGCCTATCGGCATATCAGTCTCCCTCCATCTCAACACGCGCATCCTTTGGCTTTTGCACGAGATGCAGGGCTGCGTTGATCAAAAGTGACAGACTGAGCAGTATTATGCCGAGCGCGAGCGCCAGCTCGAAATTGCCCTTGTCAGTTTCCATCGCAATGGCTGTGGTCATCACCCGCGTCAGGCCAGCGATATTGCCGCCGACTATGAGTATGGCTCCAACCTCTGCTATCACCCTGCCGAATGCAGCTATAACAGCAGCCATTATGCCCATGCGGGCCTCTTTGATGATAGTTACTGCTGTCTGATAATCATTTGCGCCGAGAGTCCTTGCAGCCATCCTTATGACAGGATTGACAGATGAAACCGCTGCATAGGAAAGTGATACAACAATCGGCAGTGCAAGTACTGTCTGGGCTATCATCATGGCATAAGGCGTGTACAGCAGTGACATAAAACCGAGCGGCCCGCTCCTTGAGAGCAGCAGATAAAGAAACAGGCCCACCACAACCGGCGGCAGGCCCATAAACGTATTTAGCAAACTGACTGCTGCGCTGCGCATCGGGAACTTTTTAAGTGAAAGAAAAGCCCCGGCAGGAATCCCTATAAGCGCGGACACAGCAAGCGCTGCGCCTGATACTTTGATTGAAAGAAAAATTATTCCAAGCAGCTCAGGGTCAAGCCTTAATATCAGCTTCAGTGCATGAGAAAAACCTGTTGCAATATAATCCATGCTGTAACTTATTTTGCGTTAGGGTAAAAGAGCCTGTTGCCGTTTTTATCCTTGAACGCCCCTATAGCCTCCTGCCCCTCTTTCGAGATGATCCAATTTACAAACTCCATAGCCTCTTTGAACTTCACATGCTTGTACTTTGCAGGATTAACAGCCATAACGCCGTACTGATTGAATAGCGCATGGTCTCCTTCGAGCACTATCTTCATGTCGAGTTTGTCCTTGTCAACAGTAGCAAGCCATGTGCCCCTGTCAGTAAGCGCGTATCCGCGCTTCTCATTCGCGATCCTCTGTGTCTTGGCCATGCCCTGCCCTACCTCAAGATACCATGCCTGGCCTTTTGGAGTTATAGCCGCAGCCTTCCATATGTCGAGTTCTTTCGTATGCGTGCCTGACTTGTCTCCGCGCGACACAAAAGGGCTGCCTGATGATGCTATCTTTTTAAATGCATCAACAGCGGTCTTTATGCCTCTGATTTTTGCAGGGTCATTGGACGGACCGATCACAACAAAATCGTTATACATAACATCATGCCTGTTTACGAAAAAACCATCTTCAACGCCCTTGAGTTCGAGCTCCTTTGCATGAACAAAAAGCAGATCAGCATCTCCGCGCTTTCCGATCTCTATCGCAGCGCCTGTGCCCACTGCCACAACATCCACCTTTATACCTGTCTTTTTCTCGAAGATCGGGAGGATATAGTCAAACAGTCCGGAATTCTGCGTGCTGGTTGTAGAGGCGCACCTTATTCTCTCAGCGCCAAATGCAGAAGCTGTCATACATGCAACAATCATAATCGCAACAATCAGTCTTGCCATCGTTCGCTCCTTATTATTTTTATTTTGCAGGCTTGAATAACGCTTTTAGCGGTTAACCCAAGGTATCTTACCATAGCAAAAGCAGCTTTTTATACTGATGCTTCCTATGACAAGTATCTGTTGAATAACGAACTCAGCCGCATTGACAATAAAAATAATACTATCATCCAATCTTATCAGATCATAAGTTTTTTGAATTTGCCACAAATTCTGTATTGGAGTAAGCTTCAGTTATAAACTCATCGGCAATATGCACTTGAAAACCAGCGGAGCGGAAGATGACCCCCTCGGTCCAGAACAGATACATCATACTAAATGGCAAACAGACAGCCATATATCCAGGCGAAACCATTCTGCAGGCAGCGCTGCGCAACAAGATAAACATACCAACCCTCTGCCATGATCCCCGTTTAAGCCTTTCAGGCCACTGCAAGGTCTGCCTCGTTGAGGTGGACAGCAAGATAAAAGCTTCGTGCATAACAGCAGCAGAACCAGGAATGAGTGTTGAGACGCACTCTGAAAAAGCTGTTGAAGCCAGGAAAAAACGGGTCGAAACCATACTGAAAAAACACAAGGGCAACTGCTCAACCTGCGCACAGCACGAGTTCTGCGGTCTGCTCGACCTCTCAGAACAGGTCGGGCTTAAAAGACCTGTCTTCACCTCTGAAGATGCCCCTGAGCATGAAGTGGTGGATAACAAACTCCGGATCGATCTGGGTAAATGCATCCGCTGCGGAAAGTGCGTGCGCGTATGCGCTGAGATTAGAAAGGTAGGGGCTCTCAAGCATCCTGCGCTCTCTCCTGATGTTGAAAAGATCACGTTCAGCAAGGAGTGCGAAAAGTGCGGGCAGTGCGCGGTCATATGCCCCACAGGCGCTATTGTGGAAGTATACAGGGACAGGCCGGACAGGAGAGTAAAAAGCGTATGCACCTATTGCGGCACAGGCTGCGGCATATTTTTAGAGGTGAAGGATGAAAAGATCATAGGAGTGACGAGCAATGAGCTTGATCCTGTTGGCATGGGCAATCTGTGCGTTAAAGGCAGATTCGGTTTCGCGTTCATTCACAGCGCTGACAGGATCAAAATGCCGCTAATAAGAAAAGAAAGATTAAACCGTCCAAACAGCTCAACCAGCCCTGACAGTTTGAATAACTTGAACGATCTTTTTGAAGAGGTATCATGGAAAGAAGCACTCGGCTATGTCGCATCCAGGCTGAAGGGGATACGGACGGCTCACGGGCCTAAAGCCATTGGCGGACTCGGGTCCGCGCGCGCAACCAACGAAGACAACTACATGTTCCAGAAGATGATGCGTGCAGCTGTCGGGACAAACAATATAGATAACTGCGCCCGTCTCTGACACACCCCGGCAGCGGCAGCCCTGGGCAGGGCGCTCGGAATAGGGGCATCAACCACATCCCTGACTGACATAGACCAGGCTGATGTAATTATGGTTGTCGGGTCCAACACAACAGAAGGACATCCCATATCAGCACTGCACATAAAACAGGCATGCAGACGAGGGGCAAAGCTCATTGTGATCGACCCGCGGAAAATACCTCTTGCGAATGATGCGGATATCTTTTTGCAGATTAACCCTGGCACAAACACCGCGATGTTCAACGCAATGCTGCGCGTGATCATCGAACATGGTCTTGTTGATGATAAATTCATCAGCTCCAGAACCTTCAACTGGGATGCAGCTTCCCGGACTGCTCTTTCACAAACGCTTGATGAGGCAGCATCCATAACAGAGGTGCCGGCTAATCTCATCGCAAAAGCCGCTGAAATGTACGGCAGCTCCGGAAGATCAATAATAGTCAGCGGCCTTGGAGTTGATGAACATGAATACGGCACAGAAGCGCTGCTAAGCCTTGTCAATCTCTCCCTCTCAACCGGCAACATAGGCAGGCCCGGCACCGGCGTGTTTGTGCTGCGAGGCCAGAATAATGTGCAGGGGGCCTGCGACATGGGCTGCCTGCCTAATGTGCTGCCCGGATACCAGTCTGTAAAAGACCCGTTCATCAGAAACAACTTTTCCGAACGATGGGGCAGAGACATACCGGACTGGACCGGGTTGAATTCGGTCCAGATGATGAGCGCGGCAATCGAAGGCTCGATAAAAGCGCTTTATATATGGGGAGAAGACCCTGCACAGACTCACGGAAACACCAAAAATATCCGGAAAGCGTTAAGTTCGCTCGACTTCCTCGTGTACCAGGACATGTTCATGACAAAGACAGCCGGTTTTGCTGATGTGATTCTGCCGGCATGTTCCTTTGCTGAAAAGACAGGGACATTCACGAACACTGAACGCAGGGTAAGGATGCTGAGAAAGGCCATAGAGCCGTTGGGTGCAGCCAGGCCGGACTGGCAGATATTCCAGAAGCTCTCAGGTCTGCTCGGACTGGAATCCTCATTCAAAACAACATCGGAAATCTACGATGAGATGGCATCGCTCACATACTACTTCCATGGCATATCGCACAAGAGGCTCGGTGCAAACGGACTCCAGTGGCCGTGCATAAACCAGACACATCCTGGTACAGAACGGCTCTACACAAACAGCTTTCCGATAGGCAGGGCCAATTTTTCAGCAATACCTTTCCGCCTGCCCTCCGAGCTGATTGATGATGAATACCCGCTTATATTGATCACAGGCCGCAGGCTGTCGCACTTCAACAACTCTGCCCAGACCAGAAGAAGCCAGGCGCCTGACAGCTCGTTTGAGCATCTTGATATGCACCCGTACGACATTGAAAAGCTGATGCTTGCCGAGGGACAGAAGTTATCCGTGTCATCACGAATGGGGACGATCGTGATGACACTTAAAGCTGAACCCGCGATGAAGCCCGGCACTGTGTTTGCCTCTTTTCACGACCCAGAAACTCCTGTAAATATGCTGATCGGCAGCTGTGGCGACACATATACAGGCACATACAGCTATAAATACTGTGCTGTCAGTGTAACAACCGCAGCAGAGTAACAGATGCTCTGTCGCTTTGTTATTCTGCTGTTGACTAAAACAGCCTGCCGGATTAATATGTAAGTAAGCGCTTACAAAATGCAAATCCACAAAACGGAGGCTTGATCTTGCAGGAACAGACTTATACAGGTCAGAGGATTCTCGAGAGTGCGCTGCATCTCTTCTCAACCCGCGGATATGTAGGGGCCACAACAAGAGAGATAGCCAAAAATGCTGGTATAGCAGAGGTAACGCTCTTCAGGCATTTTGAATCAAAAGAGAAGCTCTTTGAGTCTGTGCTCAACACATACAGCTTCTTGCCAGCTCTCAAGGGGCTGCTTCCACAGGTTGCCGACAAACCTTATGAAGAAGCCATGCTCACCATAGCAACACGTTTCTATGAAAAACTGACCCACAGAAAAGAGATGATAAAGCTTATCCAGGCAGAGGTGCAGAGGTATCCTGAAAAACTGCTCAGCATACATAAGACTTTTGTCGATGAACTGAGGCAGACCCTTGCCGGATACTTCAAAGATCTCCAGAAAAAGAAGATACTTGCTGACTTTGATCCTGAGATAGGGGCAATGGCATTTCTTGGGATGTGCTTCTCCTATTTCAACTCACAGGAAATACTAATGCATAAAAAACATACGCAAAAAACAAAAGAAGAGACCCTCAGCGGTTTCGTCAAAATTTTTGTAAGGGGTACTGCTGTATGAAAAAGAGTGCGGTCTTTTTATTGGTCATTGTTTCGGTGTCGATATTCACAACTGTTTTTGCATATCCGGAAAGTGCAAAACCGGCTGCATCATTAATAACCGCGGGAGAGGTGGTAAGCCTGGAGCGTGCAGTCGACATAGCCTTGAGGAGCAATCCGCTTATTGCAGCAGCAATGAGCAATACGGACATAAACAGGTCAAGGATAGGCCAGGCTTCAGCAGCCTACTACCCGCAGATTGACCTTTCCGCAGGAGCGAACCGATTCTCGCCTGAAAGCAGCTCTTCCAAAAGAAACGGCGAATACACATCAAACGCCACGCTCAGGCAGAACATCTACGACTTCGGAAAAACATCAACACAGGTGAACATACAGGAACTGCTGCTTGAATCCTCGACAATGGATTTTTCGAACGTGTCACAGCAGATCACAGTTGCTGTGAAGCAGGCATACTTCTCAGTGCTTCAGGCAGAAAAGAACAGGGACCTGGCCCTGGATGTTGTAAAGCAGTTTCAGGAGCATCTTGACATAGCAATCGATATGTTCAAGGTCGGGCTAAAGCCGAAGTTCGATGTTACAAAAGCCGAGGTTGATCTGGGCAATGCCAGGCTGGGACTCATAAAGGCGGAAAACAGCCTCAAACTCAGCAGGGTAAACCTCAAGAATGCGATGGGGCAGCCAGAGGCGCCGGACTTCAAGATAGTTGACATACTCTCCTTCAAAAAGTATGAACTGGCCCTGCCTGAAGCAGTGGACAAGGCATTTGCAAACAGGCCTGACCTCAAGTCTTTATCCATCAAACATAAAGCAGCTGAAAGAAATATAGAACTAGCCCAAAAAAGTTATTACCCTTCTGTAACAGGCAGCGCAACATACACAAAGGCTGGAGACAATCTCACTCCGGACAACTCATGGAATGTAGGCGCAGCGATAACGTTTCCGCTCTTCAGCGGCTTTCTGACAAAGTATCAGGTTGAAGAGGCACGGGCCTCGCTGCGCGTGGCACAGGCCAATCAAGACACACTCAGGCAGACAATTCTGCTTGAGGTGCAGCAGGCTCTTCTTAATCTGCATGAAGCAGAAGAGCGTGTATCGATTGCTGAACTCACGGTAAAACAGGCTGATGAGAACCTCAGCATAGCAAAGGGCAGGTACAATACCGGTGTTGGCAGCCCCATAGAGGTTACCGATGCCCTCACCTCTTACAGCAACGCAAAGACCGCGCATACGGCAGCACTATATGACTATAAAATTGCTCAGGCGAATATAGAAAAAGCGATGGGGGTTAGATAATGAGGCTCTTAGACACAAACAGATACTCTTTCAAAATATGCGCGGCAACTGCTGTGCTTGCTGCAATGCTAGTGGCATCAGGGTGCGCAAAGGAAAAACCAAAGCCAAAGCCTGCGCCCGCTCCGGTCATAACTGCAAAAGCAGTTATAAAGGATGTGCCGTTTGAGTTAAAAGCCATCGGCAATGTAGAGGCCTACTCCATAGTATCGGTAAAGTCCCAGATAAACGGCCAGCTCATGAAGGTGTACTTCCGGGAGGGCCAGGAGGTCGCAAAGGGTGCCCTGCTCTTTACCATAGACCCAAGGCCCTTTGAGGCTGCGCTTAAGCAGGCTGAGGCCACGCTCGCAAGAGACACTGCCCAGCTTAACAATGCCAGGGCTGATGCAAAGCGGTATGAGGAGCTTGTTAAAAAAGGGTATGTTGCACAATCGCAGTATGAGCAGTTCAGAACCAACGCGGACGCGCTTGAAGCTGTGGTCATGTCCGACAAGGCAGCAGTCGAAAACGCAAAGGTACAGCTAAGTTACTGTTACATCTACTCGCCGATAGCTGCAAAGACCGGAAGCTATCTTGTACACCAAGGCGACGTGGTGAAGGCGAATGATGACAAGGCGATGGTTGTGCTAAACCAGATACAGCCTATATACCTGAACTTTGCGGTCGCAGAAAAATATCTTGCTGAAATAAAGAAGAACTACACATCAGGCGGACTCAGGGTGTCTGCCGTACCCTCAGGCGAAGACAGGAGGCCTGTTGAAGGCAAACTGGTCTTCATTGACAATACAGTAGACAAAGCCACAGGCACGATAAAGCTGAAGGCGCTCTTCACAAACACTGACAGGCGGTTATGGCCCGGACAGTTTGCTGATGCCTCGCTTAAGCTCTCAACAATTAAAAATGCACTGACAGTGCCTGCGCAGGCTGTTATGACAGGCCAGCAGGGCCAGTACGTTTTTGTGATAAAGCCTGATATGACAGCTGAGGTGCGGCCTGTGACAACATCTCTTTCACAGGACAACGATACTGTGATAACAAAAGGACTCCAGCCTGATGAGCTTGTTGTTACTGACGGACAGATCAAGCTTGTACAGGGCACAAAAGTTGTGCTCAAGACAGGCGTAGCTCCTGCGGGGGCGGGCAAGTGAACATCTCTGAACTCTTCATACGCAGGCCGGTCATGACAACCCTTGTCATGCTGGCGATAATGATATTCGGTTTTTTTGCTTATGAACTTCTGCCTGTAAGCGACCTGCCGAATGTGGACTTTCCCACTATACAGGTCACTGCGAATCTTCCAGGCGCCAGCCCAGAGACCATGGCATCAGCTGTTGCAACGCCGCTTGAGCGGCAGTTCTCCACAATCGCCGGCGTTGATTCAATGACATCAAAGAGCGCTCTCGGCATAACACAGATCACTTTGCAGTTTGCACTCGAAAAAGATATAGACGCTGCTGCGCAGGATGTTCAGTCCATGATCTCGATGGCGCAGAAGCAGCTGCCTGCTGACATGCCCACTCCGCCTTCTTACAGAAAGGTTAATCCAGCTGACCAGCCGGTATTTTATCTTGCACTAACCTCTCCTACTCTGCCATTGTCCCAGGTTCATGAATATGCCGACACCCTGCTCGCCCAGAGAATATCAATGGTGAGCGGAGTTGCCCAGGTTATGATATACGGCTCGCAGAAATACGCTGTTCGAGCGCAGCTGGACCCTGATGCGCTCGCCTCCAGGGGCATAGGCATTGACGAGATAGCAAGCGCTGTTTCCAAAGGAAACGTAAACCTTCCGACAGGCACGCTCGACGGCTCTCATAAGGCATACACAATACAGGCGAGCGGCCAGCTTTACGATGCTGCTGCATACAGGCCACTGATAGTAGCTTACAGAAACGGCAATCCTGTAAGGCTGAATGAAGTCGGCAGGGTTATAGATGATGTTGAAAACAACAAGATCGCTGCCTGGTACAACAATACGCGCGGCATTGTCCTTGCCATACAGAAGCAGCCAGGCACAAACACCATCAAAGTTGTTGATTCGATAAAAGCGATCCTTCCGATGCTCAAGTCGCAGATGCCTGCTTCGGTTGACCTGCACATAAGATATGACAGGTCCGTCTCTATCCGCGACTCTGTGTCTGAAATCAAATTTACTCTTGCTCTGACAATAGCTCTGGTAGTTATGGTTATATTCCTCTTCCTCAGAAATCTCTCGGCAACCATCATACCCAGCCTTGCGCTGCCGATATCCATAATCGGCACTTTTGCAGCAATGTACCTGATGGGCTTCAGCATAAACAACCTTTCTTTGATGGCGCTCACACTATCGGTAGGTTTTGTTGTGGATGACGCGATCGTAATGCTCGAAAACATTGTGCGCCATATGGAAAAAGGAGAGAAGGTCTTTGAAGCAGCGCTCAGGGGTTCACGCGAGATCGGCTTTACGATCATATCCATGACCCTGTCGCTTGTTGCTGTATTTTTCCCTGTGCTCTTCATGGGCGGCATACTCGGAAGACTGCTTCATGAATTTGCGCTCACAATAAGCATGGCGATACTCATATCAGGTCTTGTCTCGCTTACTCTCACTCCTATGCTCTGCAGCAGGTTCCTGAAGCCGCACACAAAAGAGGAAAAACATGGAAGAGCTTACCAGTTTCTCGAAAAAGGCTTTAACGGAATGCTGCACTACTACGAAGTGAGCCTTAAATTCACCCTGCGCCACCGTTTTGCGGTACTGGTATTTTCGATGATGATACTCGTTGCAACCGTATTTCTCTTCAAAGGAATGCCCATGGGTTTTCTTCCGGCAGATGACATAGGCATGATCGTGGGATTCACAGAGGCGCAGCAGGGCATATCATTTGAATCACTTAAAGAGCACCAGCAGGCTGTTGCAGCGATAGTGGCAAAAGATCCGAATGTAAAATCATTCATGTCCAGTGTAGGAGCCGGAGGGCCGAATCCTACATCCAATGCAGGCCGCATATTCATCGACCTTAAACCCAAAAAGGATCGCAAGATGAACGCAGACCAGATTGTGCAGAAGCTGCGGCCCCAGTTCACAGGCATACCCGGGATACAGGTCTTTTTGCAGAATCCTCCTCCCATAAGGATAGGCGGTCAGCTGACAAAAAGCCAGTACCAGTTCACGATCCAGAGTCCTGACATTGCACAGCTCTATACATCTGCTGTTGAACTCGAAAAGAAGATGAAGACCCTGCCTCAGATACAGCAGGTGACAAGCGACCTTGAAATAAAAAACCCTCAGCTCAATGTTGATATAAACCGTGACCAGGCTTCTGCCCTTGGAATTTCCGCACATCAGATAGAAGATGCGTTGTATACCGCATACGGATCGCGCCAGGTATCCACAATCTACGCCCCGAACAATCAGTACCAGGTGATAATGGAGCTGAAGCCGGAATATCAAAAGGATCCGGCTGCACTCTCAAAGCTGTATGTCAGATCAGACGCAGGTCAGCTCGTGCCTCTGAACACTCTGGTGAAATCCAGCAACAGCGTAGGCCCGCTCACAGTCAATCATCTTGGCCAGCTGCCGTCTGTAACAATATCTTTTGACCTTAAGGAAGGCATTGCCCTCGGCACAGCAGTGGATGCAGTGCAAAAACTTGCAAAAGAAACCCTGCCGGACAACATAAGCACCAGTTTCCAGGGATCAGCACAGGCATTCCAATCCTCAATGAAAGGGCTATGGCTGCTGCTCATACTCTCGATAATAATCATCTACATAGTTCTGGGCATACTTTATGAGAGCTTCATACATCCGATCACAATTCTTTCAGGACTGCCATCAGCAGCATTCGGCGCTCTCGTGACCCTCATAATCTTCGGCATTGACCTGAACATCTATGCGTTTGTCGGAGTCATAATGCTCATAGGCATTGTCAAAAAGAACGCCATCATGATGATCGACTTTGCTCTTGATGCACAGAGGAAAGAGAACAAAAATGCTGTTGACGCAATTTACCAGGGCGCGATCATAAGGTTCAGGCCCATAATGATGACCACAATGGCCGCGCTTATGGGCACGCTGCCGATTGCCATGCGCATAGGCGCAAGCGCTGAATCAAGACAACCCCTCGGACTGGCTGTTGTGGGCGGACTGCTCTTTTCGCAGTTCCTTACGCTCTACATAACACCTGTAATTTTTATATACCTTGATTCGTTACAGAGCAGGCTTGCTGCAATCAGATTCAGAAAGACAAAAGCTGCACAAGCTGTAAAGACAGAGTGATAATGAAAAGAGTGCTCCGGCACATAATGCTCTATGCTGCTGTGTTAATATTGACCGGCAATACATGCCTGGCGGATGAACCAGGAGTGCTCACGCTGTCAAAAGGCATCAATATTGCTCTCCAGCAGAACAGAAACATCAGGATATCAGCGCTGGACCGTTCAATGTCAGAAGATGACCGTGCTACTGCCAAAGCCAGGTTTTATCCTGAAATAGAGACATCGTTGAGCCAGGTGATGCAGGCCAAACAGCCTGCCGCGCTTTCAGGCTCGCAGATAATGAATACAGCTCAGAGGAACTATCTTACCTATGACCTGATAATTCAGCAAAGCATCTACACATTCGGCGCTACCACAGCGCTCTTTGATGCCTCAGGTTCTGCTCTTGATGTAGCAAAGCTGAATCATCAACGACAGAAAAACCTGGTGGCCCTCAGCTTTGTGGTCACATATTTCGACCTTCTCGAATCAGAGCAGCTTATAAAGGCAGCAGAGAGCGAGATAAAAAATCTTGATGCCCAGCTGATCCTTTCAAAAAACCTTTACGCTGCCGGTTCGATAACAAAGAACGATCTGCTCCATGCAGAGGTGCGCCTCTCTGACGCAAGACAGAAGCTGCTCGCTGCAAACAATCAGCGCGACATAAATGCCTCGGTCATGAACAGCATACTCACAAGGCCCCTCTCATCCATCATTACTGTTGTTGAACCGGTAGTGCCGGCCAGTCGTGAAGAGAGTCTGGACAATGCTCTCGAATTCGCAAAGGCTAACCGCATTGAACTCAGCATTTTTAATCAGCAGATAAAGATAAGCGAATTCGAGGAAAAGGCAAAGGAATCCGATTTCCTGCCTTCCGTATTCGCCAGGGGCGGTTACAACTACAATGAGAACAGATACCAGCTGCATGAAGACAACTGGAGCATCATGCTTGGAGCGCGCATGAGCCTGTTCAGCGGCGGCGCCACAAAAGCCGCCATCTCCAAGATCAGGCACCGGAGAGAACAACTGCTTGAGCAGAAGGCAAAAACAGCCGATGACATAAGCCTTGAAGTGAGAAAAAACTTTCTTGACATGCAGAATGCCGGCAAGCGCATAGAGGTTACCGGAGAGGCGATCAGCCAGGCTGAAGAGAACCTGCGGATAAACAGGATCAGGTACGAAGAGGGCATAGGCACTGCAACTGAAGTGATTGACGCAATTACAATGCTCACTACAGCAACAACCAACTATTACAAAGCCCTGTACGAATACAGAAGAGCGCAGGCAAACCTGCTCTACTCAATGGGAATGAACCTTGCTGCCTGGTATGGAGGATCAAATGGCTGAAAACACCGCCAATGGTAAAAGAAAGATGATGGCTTTCATCACATTGGGCCTGCTTGCGGCAGTATGCGCGGCAGCGCTCTTTGTCTATCTCAATTACAAGCAGACACATATAAGCACTGATGATGCCTTCATAGACGGCAACATACACACCATAGCGTCAAAGATACCCGGCACAATAAAACAGATACTCATAAAGGACAATCAACTGGTAAAGGCTGGTGACCTGCTCGTTCTGATAAGCCCTGAAGACTACCAGGCGCGTCAGCAGGAGGCATCAGCAGCGCTCATGGCAGACAAGGCAAAGTACACGGCAACAATTGCTTCGTTTGAGTCATCAAAAAAGAAGCTGAATGAGATCAGGCTTTCAGCAGCATCAGCAAAGGCTGATCTGCAATTGAATGAAGCCAACATGAGACAGGCTGAACGTGATTTGAAGCGCGCTGATGACCTTTACAAAAAAGAGGCCATATCCAAAGAGAGGTATGAGCAGGCATTAACCAGCTATGAAGCTGCTGCTGCCCGCGCAACCTCTGCAAAGGAAAACCTTGCCAGGGCCCTCTCATCAATAGATACACAGAAGGCTGTAATTGAAGAAGCATCCGCAGCAGTAAAAGTGCAGGCATCCGAAATAAACAAAAAACAGGCTGCGCTCTCTTCCGCAGAGCTTAATGTGGGATATACAAAGATATTTGCCCCTGTTGACGGCATGGTTACAAAGCGGACCGTGCAGACAGGCAACCAGATACAGCCGGGACAGGCATTGATGGCTGTTGTACCGCTGGACAACATATGGGTTACTGCCAACTACAAGGAGACCCAGCTAAAAAATGTGAAGCACGGACAGAGGGTGCGGATAAAAGTGGATATGTATCCGGACAAAAAGTTTGAAGGCAGGGTTGACAGCATAATGGCTGGAACAGGATCTGCATTCTCTCTCTTTCCTCCTGAAAATGCCACAGGCAACTATGTGAAGATCGTGCAGAGGATACCGGTGAAGATTATTTTTGAAAAGCCTGATGCTGAACGCATTCTGCGTGTCGGCATGTCAGTGGTGCCGACTATAATTGTTAAGTGAACAACTTTTCGAATCAGAAGGCAGACCCTGTTTTCTCTCATTCTCGTTCAGCTTCCGGCTGAACTCCGAGGCTGCGCCAGCCTGCTTAGCCATCCATGGCACGCTAAGGCTGCCGAAGTCCGTTCAAACAGATTCCGCCTTCTGGTTTTTAAATTAAATAATGAGTGAAAATAGGTTCTGCCTGCTGGCTTAACATTTAATACATGAGGAAACGCATTTGAACAAATGGCTCATCGCATTGACAGTTATGCTGCCAACCCTCATCGAGATAATCGACACCTCGGTGGTGAATGTTGCGCTCGAACACATACGCGGCAGCCTTTCAGCAGGTGTTGATGAATCCACCTGGACAATAACCTCTTACCTCATCTCAAACGCAATCATAATACCGCTTACAGGCTGGCTCAGCAGGATATTCGGCAGAAAGAGATACCTGCTCTTTTCGATAATGCTTTTTACTGCCAGCTCATTTATGTGCGGAGCTGCGTGGGATCTCCAGAGCCTGATATTCTTCAGAGTGCTTCAGGGCATCGGCGGCGGGGCCATGCAGCCGATCTCGCAATCCATTTTGCTTGAGACATTTCCGCAGCGGCAGCACGGCATCGCTATGGCTGTATTCGGTGTGGGCATAATGTTCGGCCCGATAATCGGACCGCTTATGGGAGGCTGGCTCACTGACAACTGGTCATGGCACTGGATATTCTTCATCAATGTGCCTATCGGCATAATATCAATGTTCATGGTGCTCTTTTTTATCACTGATCCTCCATACCTGAGAAAGAAGGGGCTGAAGATAGACTATACAGGCCTTGCCATGTTGGCCATCGGACTCGGATGCCTTCAGGTGGTGCTGGATAAAGGACAGCAGGAGGACTGGTTTGCTTCGCACTTCATAATAGCTCTTACCTTCATATCAGCGGTTTCACTTGTAGCATTTGTGATTAATGAGCTTTATGCTGAACACCCTATTGTAAATCTCAGGCTTTTCAGGCAGGCAGCATTCAGCGCAGGCAATATGGTAATGTTTTTTGCCTTCTTCAATCTCTTCGGCAGCATTGTGCTGCTGCCCATGTACCTTCAATCCCTGATGGGATATACATCATATCTGGCTGGTTTTGTGCTCGGGCCCGGAGGCATTGCAACGCTTATAGCCATGCCGATCGCAGGCACGCTCGTAACCAGAGTGAACCCGAAGGCGCTGCTCGCCTTTGGGATTATCGTGTGTTCATACTCAACGTATGTGATGGCACAGTTCAGCCTGTATGCAGACCTTTCAACCGTTATCTGGCCCAGGATTCTTCTTGGAATAGGAATGGGATTTCTCTTCATACCGCTCACAACCATGACAATGTCAGGCATAAAAAAAGAAGATATGGGTGATGCGACATCGCTCTATAATCTGCTCAGGAACCTGGGAGGCAGTTTTGGAGTTGCATTTGTGACCACAACCCTTGCAAGGAGATCACAGTTTCACCAGAACAGGCTGTCAGAGGGGCTCACTCAATTTGACCAGACCTTTCAGCAGGCAGCAGGCGGAATCGAAAACACCCTGCGCGGAGCAGGCGCTGATCCGTCCGGATTATCGCACGGCAGTCTCGGTCTTATATACAAAGAGCTTATGAGGCAGGCATCAATGCTCTCTTTTAACGATGCGTTTCATATTGTGAGCATACTGATGATACTGACATTGCCGTTGATTCTTTTTATGCGCAGGACAAAGGCAGCGCAACTGCCGCCGATGCATTAACGCTGTTTCTGTTTGGATGTTTTTTTAGCAGACTGTTTTTTATCTGATGATGCGCCCTCAATTTCAAGAGCCATGCATTCGGTAATGGCCTGGCCTATCTTCTTTCTTCCATTTGCGAGCAGCCTTTGCACAGTGCCTCTTGATATGCCCATCTTCCTTCCTGCCTGCTCCTGGGTAAGGTCCTTGCAGTCGCACAGCCTCACTGCCTCAAGCTCATCATGAAAAAGTGTAACAATCTTGAGGTCAGGCATTGGTATGCCCACTGGTTTGAAGAGTTTGCCCCTCAGATCAGAATAAGGGCAATGACATTTTCTCGGTTTTTTTGTGCGCGGCGACATAGTGCTCTTTATTTTATCCTATCTGGGATGAATTGTCATTTATATCAGTGAGCGCAGCCGCCGCCGTGGCTGTGGCCGCTGCATGTATGCTGCACCGTAAGCTCCTGAAGGTTTCCTGATTGAAAGAGCGCTACGTTATCTGAAATGCTTGTGCCTGCCGCCCTGAGGACTTTGATACCCATCTGGTTTAGCTTGCTCAGCGCGCCTGCTCCTATGCCGCCAACAATAACTGCATCAACCTCATGGCCTCCGAGCGCGCCTACAGGATTGCACTGACCATGAACATGGTTTTTGTCCTTGTTTACGGTGGCTGTGATCGTTGCTGAGTCCGTGTCGCAGATTACAAATGCCGGAGCAGAACCAAAATGACCATAAACCCTGCTCTGCATGCCCTCGTCATTCTCTACCGGGAAACATAACTTCATCTTGAACCTCCCTTGCTTTGTTTTGTGCATATGCACATTATAGTTTGGTCTAAAAATGTTTGTCAATTGCGAGTTTTAAAGTACAAGCGCTTCCTGTTATAATTTGTTCATGAAAGAACTTAAAACGGAGAGACTGGGACCAGCAGTTGCAAAGCCAGCATCACTATTTTTCAGCAGCATCATGGAGAGCCCTGCCTCAGCCTCCCTGCATTCCATTCATATAGTCGGCAGCGCAGCCACAGAACACTTCAGGCCGGGTGTATCTGATATAAACTCAATCGTTGTCTTAAACCGCATGGATCATGATATCGTCAGACATATTGCAAAACTCGGAAAATCATTCGCGAAGAAATCCATTGCAGCCCCGACATTGATCTCTGCTGCTGAAATCAATACTTCTGTTGATACTTTCCCTGTTGAGTTTCTTAATTTCAAGCTTATGCACACAACAATACTTGGCGATGACGTAATAGAGCCGGTCAAAATCGAAAAGAAATATCTCAGGCTCCAGTGTGAACGCGAGACAAAACTGCTGCACCTGAACCTGTGCAGGCAATACATATCCACATTCGGCAGGAACAGGGAAATCCCGCGCATAATCTCTTTTGCAGTGAAAAACAGCATTCCCCTGTTCAGGGCCATTATTTATCTTATGGGCGTCAGCCCCTCAATCAGCAGGCACGAGGTTATTTCCGAGTTCATAAAATGTTCTGGTATTGAGTCAGGCATTGTTGAGGCTGCCCTGCAAATAAAAGAAGGCGTGCTGAAGCCATCAGGCCAGGAGCTGGAATCGATTTTCTTCCACTACTGCTCTGCAATTGAAAAGACGAGCCGTCTGATCAATGATCTGCATGTTCAATAAGATATTATCCTGCATCCTGCTTTGCCTTTTATGCCTGTGCGCCTCCGTCAGCAGCGCTGCCACGCCACAGCCTCCTGAACAGCCCGGCAGAAGGGTGGTTGATCTGGCCGGTATTATTGATCAGAATGCAAAAGCTGACATCGAGGCATATCTCGCTAATCTCGAAAAGGCTACAACAGCACAGGTGGTTGTACTCACCATCAACAGCCTTGACGGTGAAGACATCGAAGGCTTTTCCATCAAGACCGCTGAAAGGTGGCGGCTCGGACAGAAGGGAAATGACAACGGGATACTCATAACAGTAGCGGTTAAAGACAGAAAATACAGGATAGAGGTGGGCTACGGCCTGGAGCAGATAATACCGGACAGCCTTGCAGGATCCATTGGCAGGGCCTATTTTGTGCCTGAGTTCAGGCAGGGCAGATACTCAACAGGCATAAGCAAGGCTGTAAAGGAAATCGGCAGCAGAATAGCTGCTGCCCAGCGAATTGAACTTAAAAATGCTTCTGAAAAAATCAATCCGCAGCAACAGCAAAAAACTGAAAAACCAGGACTGCTTAAAATAATATTTTTTATTGCAATAGGCATCGGAGCGCTGATACTCTTCATTACCAACCCTGAGCTGTTTTTGATGATACTTCTGCTGGGCCGCGGAGGCGGAGGCGGCAACTGGGACTCAGGCGGGGGATTTGGCAGCAGCGGCGGGTTCAGCGGAGGAGGCGGCGACTTCGGCGGCGGCGGTGCATCAGGAAGCTGGTAAATCAAATTATATAAAGGAGGCATTATGAGTAACGGAGTTAAAATCGGGCTTGCAGTGGTGGCTGGGCTGATTCTTCTTGGAGTCATAATCATCGGATGGGGAGTCGGCCAGTATAACAAGGCGGTTTCAATGGATGAACAGGTGAAGGCACAATGGGCGCAGGTAGAAAACCAGCTAAAGAGGAGATACGACCTTATCCCGAATCTGGTGGAGACTGTGAAGGGCTACGCAAAACACGAACGCGAACTCTTCGAAAAGATAGCTGAATCCAGGACACAGTATTTCCAGGCAAAGTCAGTTGGTGACAAGATACAGGCATCCAATCAGCTTGAGGGAACACTCTCAAGGCTGCTGCTTCTCCGCGAATCATATCCGCAGTTAAAGGCGAATGAGTCGTTTCTCAAGTTGCAGGACAGCCTTGAAGGAACAGAGAATCGGATAGCTGTTGAGAGAAAGCGCTACAATGAGACAGCCCAGGTGCTCAACACATACAGAAGGACCGTGCTCGGCAGCATAATATCATCAATAGCGGGCATTGGAGAGGCAAAGTACTATGAAGTTCCAACAGCGCAGAAAGAGACCCCTAAAGTAGCATTCTGAAAATAGCAGGCGCAGCGTACTGATGCTCAGACAAAATACCCGGCAACGTACGCTGCGCCTGTAACTGCAAGAACAATAAAGATCAATGTTTTAATAGGCCTTTCAGGTATATGCTTCTGGCAGCGCGCGCCGAAATAGATTCCCAAAAAACCTCCGGCCCCAAAAAGCGCTCCAAGAGCAAGATCAGGACTTGTTGATATGCCCTGCGACACAGGCGCAGCAGCATAGAAAAGAGCGCCTGCAATTGACGTGATGAATGTGGAAAAGAGCGCAGCTCCTGCAACCGCGTAAACAGGCAGACCGTAGATAGCCATGCAAAAGGGAGCTATTATCGCTCCGCCGCCGACACCGTATGCTCCGCCTACTATGCCTACGCAAAAAGAGACAGCAGCCAGTCCCGGCACACTGAATGAATAACTCCTGCCCTGAAAATCAAACCTCACAGAATGTATATCAGCAGACCTGATTGAGAGAACATGACTGAAGTCAGAAACCGGTTCTGTATCCCTGCCCGGCAATACGGATGCTCTTTTCACAAAAATATCCGAAGCAGTCCTCCAGCTTATGTAGAGCAGAACAAGGCCTGAAAAGAGCCTGAACAGGTCAGCATCATTAAGCAGGTACGCCCTTGCATAAAAACCAGCAAGGCTTCCCGGCACTGTGCCGGAAATCACAACCGCGCTCAAAGGCCAGAGCATCCGGCCCTCTATGAAAAACCTGTAGACCCCGCCCGGTATGGCAACGATATTGTATACAAGATTGGTCCCGCTGGCAGACGGAGTTGCATAGTTCAGCACGCTCACCTGAAAAGGCATCAGAAGAAACGCGCCTGAGAGACCTGCAAGAGAAGTGAAAAAAGAGATGACAAATGCCACAAGCGGCGGCAGGAACACGTTAACCTCAACGCCCGAGACAGGGAATCTGTGTGTCAGAAGTCCGGATAAAATCTCCATTTGCAGAATTATACATCATATCTTTTTGCAAATAACATTGCGCATGGTTAAAATATTTTATGAGTGCAAAACTTGAACTGTCTGTTACCGGAATGACATGCGCTGCCTGCTCATCTGCAATAGAACGAGCGCTCAACAAAATACCCGGCATTAAAAACGCTGCTGTCAATCTTGCATCCGAAAAAGTGACAATTGCATTTATTGATCCTGAAAATCCTGTGCCTGTGCATACGATTGTCAACACCATTATAGGAGAAGGATACGGGGTTACTGAAGATTCGCAGGACATCAGAGCCAAAATCGCTGAAAAAGAGTTCCATGCCCTCAAGCGCGATTTCATCATAAGCGCTGCATTTACGCTGCCTGTTGTCATCGGAAGCATGTTCAATGTTCCCTTGCTATCGAACTGGTATCTGCTCATGCTGCTTTCAGCCCCTGTGCAGTATTGGACAGGCATGAGGTTTCACAAGGCAGCTTTTCAAGCGCTCAAACACTTGAGTCTGAACATGAACACACTCATCAGCATCGGCACAAACTCTGCCTTTATCTTCAGCGCAGCAGCTGTATTTTTCAGGAATGCCATGATTAATGCCGGCATAACTCCGCATATATACTTCGATACGTCAGTCGTGATTATCACTCTTATATTGCTGGGCCGCATGCTCGAATCAAAAGCCAGGGGCAGGACATCAGGCGCTATAAGAAAGCTCGCTGCCATGCAGGTGAAGACAGCAACAGCCTTCAGGAACAGCCAGGAGGTTGTCATCCCCATTGAGGAGGTCGTTGCCGGTGATCTCTTGCTCGTAAAACCAGGCGAACGCGTGCCTGTGGACGGTGTGGTGACAGAAGGCTTTTCATCAATCGATGAATCCATGCTCACAGGCGAGAGCCTGCCTGCTGACAAGAGCGCAGGAGACCAGGTCTTTGGCGGCACGATCAACAGATCAGGCACATTCAGGATGACAGCGCAGAAGGTCGGCAAAGACACTGTGCTGGCAAGAATAATAAAGCTGGTGGAAGAAGCACAGGGCAGCAAAGCGCCGATACAGAGGCTTGCTGACAGAGTTGCTGCCGTATTTGTACCCTCAGTTGTAATCATCGCTGTTTTGACATTTATCATCTGGTTCTTCTTTGTGAAGGACGGCACATTTGCGCTCGCTCTTATGAACTTTATAGCAGTGCTCATCATCGCCTGCCCCTGCGCCCTCGGGCTTGCAACTCCAACAGCCATAATGGTCGGCACGGGCAAAGGCGCTGAAAACGGTATACTAATACGCGACGCAGCAGCGCTCGAAATGGCGCACAAAATAAACACAATCATCCTTGATAAAACAGGCACCATAACAAAGGGCGAGCCAGAGGCGGTTGACCTGACAATTCAGGACTCTTCATTCGGGTTGACTGAAAAGGATATCCTCACAATTGCTGCCTCAGCTGAAAAGTTCAGCGAACACCCCATAGGACAGGCCATAGTAAAAAAGGCTGCTGAACAGAAACTCGCTCTCTATGATCCCACTGATTTCAAATATGTGCCGGGTGGCGGTGTATTTTGCAGCATCACCGACTCCTTTAAACGCACATTCAAGATCATAATCGGCACTGAAAAACTGCTCAAAGATAATGGAGTAGATACATCAACTACTGCCGATTCTGCGCTTTTAATATCATCTTCAGGAAGCACTCCTGTATATGTGGCTGTTGAAAACAGATTGACTGCCCTGTTCTCGGTAGCAGACACAATAAAGGATGACTCTGTTGAGGCTATAAGAAAGCTCAAAGACATGGGCATAGAGGTTGTCATGCTCACAGGAGACCACGAGAACACAGCAAGGGCAATTGCAACCAGAGTCGGGATAGAGAAGTTTCACGCAGAGGTGCTGCCTGACCAGAAGGCAGAGATTGTGCGTTCAGAAAAAACAGGCGGCCGTATTGTCGCAATGGTAGGAGACGGCATCAACGATGCACCTGCACTCGCTGCAGCAGACATCGGCATTGCGATGGGCACAGGCACTGACATAGCCATGGAGGCAGCACAGATTACCCTTATGCGCGGCAGCCTTGTGAGCGCTGCTGATGCAATAAGACTCAGCAGACTTACCGTGAGGGTGATAAAACAGAATCTTTTTTGGGCCTTTATCTACAACATAATCGGCATACCGCTTGCAGCAGGTGTTCTGCATATATTCGGCGGCCCTCTCCTGAACCCGATGATAGCCTCGGCTGCAATGGCCTTCAGCTCTGTGTCTGTTGTATCGAACTCATTGAACCTGAAAAGGAAAACACTCTAAAGTTTGAACACATATTATCGATAATTACTATATAACTCTGCCCGGGGGAGTAATGAAGCGTACCATCTATGTAATCGACGATGTTCCAACCAATGTGGAACTTGTTGAAGCAGTCTTTAGAAACGACCACAATCTAGCCATCAAAAAAGCGTATGACGGCCAGTCATTCCTGGACGCTCTCAAGACCGAAGCGCCGCCTGACCTCGTTATTCTGGACCTGATGATGCCCACAATAGACGGCTTCGGTGTGCTAGAACAGATCAAGTCCCTCAGAGAAATCACCTACTTCCCGGTTGTTGTTCTCTCAGCGCTGACAGACAAGCAGAGTATTATAAAAGCACTGATGATGGGCGCTGACGATTATATAACCAAACCATTTTTTGTTGAAGAACTCAAAGTCCGAATATACAACATGCTCAAACTTAAAGAGCGCGACGAATTCCTCAATACATCTCTGGACGTGATGGAGACAAACCTTATCGAAAAGCTCAAGATGCTGGAACTTACCCAGATTGAGATTGTGATAAGGCTCGGTAGGGCAGCTGAATTCAGAGATGACGAAACAGGACGCCATATTGAGAGAATAGCTGACTATATCGGAGTGCTCTCAAAAGAACTCGGCCTGAATGATGAACAGTGCAACATGCTGAAATACGCTGCTCCGATGCATGATGTCGGCAAGATCGGCATACCCGACGGCATACTTCTCAAACCCGGAAAGCTGACGGACGCGCAGTTCAAACTCATCAGGATGCATACGGTGATAGGCGCAAGAATACTCAGCGGAACAACCCTGCCGCTGCTCGACCTTGCAAGAGAGATAGCCCTGAGCCATCACGAAAAATGGGACGGCTCCGGATATCCGCTTGGGCTGAAAGCAGAGAACATTCCTCTTTCCGGCAGAATAGTGGCTATCTGCGATGTATTTGATGCTCTCACATCAGAGAGGGTTTACAAACATGCCTGGACAATTGACCAGGCTGTTGAATACATAAAGACACAGCGCACCATACAGTTCGACCCGCAGGTTGTTGACGCATTCATCTCCATATTGGACAAGATATCCGCAATCAAGCTCAACAAACCCGATCCTGAGGCTGCAAAGCCCCTTATCCAGCAGATCATTGACGGCGAAATAAATTCCGAACAGATACTGGAACACATAAGGTAGTATCAGAACATGCCATCTTCAACAGATTCATCAACCCCTCTGCAAATAATACCTCTCGGAGGAGTTGAGGAGATCGGACTCAACATGACAGTCTTCAGGTTCGGCAGCGATATAATAGTTGTCGACAGCGGCCTGATGTTTCCTGAAGAAGACATGCTCGGCATAGATTTCGTCATACCGGACTTTTCCTATCTCATCGAAAACAGGGACAGTATAAGAGGCATACTGCTGACTCACGGGCACGAGGACCACACAGGTGCGCTGCCTTTTGTGCTGAATGAGATCAAAGCGCCTGTTTACGGCACTCCGCTCACCCTCGCCCTCGTCAAGGAAAAGCTGATCGAGCATGAGATAGATGATATCGAACTCATACCTGTAAGGCCGAGAGACACTGTAAATCTCGGCGCATTCAGGATAGAGTTCATAAGGATTACCCACAGCATAGTGGACGGCGTTGCGCTCGGCATAACCACACCGGTAGGCAGCATTGTGCATACAGGCGACTTCAAGCTCGATCCGACTCCTGTTGACGGAGAGCTAATGGACTTTCACAAATTCTCGGAATACGGCGAAAAGGGCACTCTCTTTCTGCTGTCGGACAGCACCAATTCAGAAAAAGGCGGCTTCACTTTCTCTGAAAAAGAGGTGCGAAGGGCGTTTGAAGATGTCTTTTCCAGAAGCAGCGGCAGGATAATTATATCCACATTCGCATCGAACATCCACAGGATACAACAGGCTGTTGATGTGGCCGTGCAGTTCAACCGCAAGGTGATAATGTGCGGAAGAAGCATTGTCACAAACTCCCAGATCGCGCTTGACCACGGATATCTCAAAATACCCCAGGACGAATGGATGAGACTGGAGACCCTAAAGGACATCCCTGACGAACAGGTGGTCATAATAACAACCGGCTCGCAGGGAGAGCCGTTAAGCGTACTTTCAAGAATAGCATCGGATGAACACAAGCATATAAAGATAAAGCCAGGCGATACTGTAATACTCTCAGCAAAAGCGATTCCAGGCAATGAACGCTCAATAGGCAGGATAATCAACCGCCTGATGAAGCGCGGGGCTGAGGTGATATACGAGAAGGTTTCTGAAATACATGTTTCAGGCCACGCCTCAAAAGAAGAGCTCAAGCTGATGATGAACCTTGTCAAGCCGAAATTTTTTATACCCATACACGGCGAATACAGACAGCTGAACCAGCATGCAAGGCTCGCTGAAAAATCCGGCATCAGCAAGGAAAACATATTCATTCTCGAAGACGGCTCCATACTGGAGAGCGATGGCAATACATGCGCAAGGGCAGGCAAAGCCACATCCGGCAGAATATTCATCGACGGCAAGGGTATAACCGGGGTTGAGGATATTGTGCTCAGGGACAGAAGGCGGCTCGGACATGACGGCATAGTTATAGTGATAACAGGCATCGAAAAGGTATCAAAGAAGATAATATCAGGGCCTGACATAATAACAAAAGGATTTGTGTTCGAAGAGATTTCAGCTGATTTTATCAATGAGGCCAAAGGCGTTGTTTCAGAGGCGCTGGCAGGCATGGACGAAGACACTATTACAGACACTGCATCAGTCCAGGCCAAAATACGGTCTGCATTGAAAAAGCACATAAAAAACACCATGGAGCGCAGACCCATGATTATGCCGATTATAATGGAAGTATAAGTCCTTATTTAAAAGGAGAAGGCTCATACGCCGAACGCCAATGAACACTGACACCCATAACACACTGCCCGATGACCGCCTGCTAAGACTGCATTACGATATCAATACAAAACTGCTCGATCCGGGCCGCGACCACTCTGCAAAGTTGCAGGACGTGGCGCATATGATAGCAGACTTTTTCAGTGCAAAAAAATGTTCGATAATGATGATAAACAACCAGGACATGACTCTAGATGTAGCAGCATCGACAAACCCCGCAATTATCGGATTAAAAAGAAACCTTGCTGATGTGACAATATCAACAAGGGCACTGCTGGACAATGAGCCGTTCAGGGCTGACGGCAAGAGAAGGTCATTCTTTTCTCCGCTGGAGAAGTCGATGTACGACTCTGAATACTCCATCAGCATACCCATTAGGTATTTCGACAAAAAAATCGGCGTGGTGAATATGACGGATTTCAGGGAAGGACTTGAACTCACCCCTGAACAGGAAGAACAGGCCGTAAGCATAGTAACCATGACAGCCCCCCTGCTCTATGCTGAACATACAACCAGATTGCTCGAAAGCAAGATATCCAGACTCGAAGAGACAAACAAGAAAATCCTCGAACTGGATGAGATGAAGACAGCGCTGACTCACTTTATCGTGCACGACCTTAAAGGGCCGATAGCCACGGTAACGGCAAACCTCGACATGCTCAGCTACGAGGAGCTCACGCCGGAACAGTTCGAATACCTGAATCTTGCCACAGAGGACATCTTCAAGATGCAGAGGATGGTAATGAACATACTGGATGTACTCAAACTCGAAGAAGGCAGAATCGCGATTTACCGTGAGGAGTGCGATATCAATGAAATAGCGGAGCGCGAGACAAAGTCCGTAAAAAGCCTGGTTGCAAGAAGGAACATGTCCATTGATGTAACAGGCAGCAGTTATTCATGCTATATCGATGAAAACCTTATCGGCAGAACAATATCAAATCTGCTGATAAATGCCATAGAGCACACAAAAGACGGCAGCGCAATAAAGGTCGAGACCGGATATAATGACCAGGCCAAGGAAGTTATCGTAAAAGTGACTGACAACGGCCCGGGCATACCGGATGACATGAAGGAAAAAATATTCGACAAGTACTTTCAGATCAAGGAAAACAACAAGCAGAGAAAAGCCACAACAGGTCTTGGACTCAACTTCTGCAAGCTTGTTGTCGAGGCGCACGGAGGCAGGCTTTATGTTGAAAATGCCCCTGGCGGAGGGTCGGTATTCATCTTCACTCTCCCTGAAAAGCCGAAGGAGATGGAACTATGACAGCGGTACCTATCAAGTACCTCACTATAAGTTGCCTTGTCGTTGATGATGAAGCCTCAATGCGCTCGACAATCAAACACATGATGGGCAAGATCGGATTCAAGAATGTGCTTTCAGCAGACAACGGCAGAAGCGCGCTCGACTATATAAACAACACAAAAATCGACCTCGTGATATGCGATGTGAATATGCCGGAGATGTCCGGCACAGAGCTGTTCAATACAGTAAGGACAAACAGGAAGTATGACAATGTGAGTTTTATATTCGTAACTGCCGAAACAACAAGGGATGTTGTTGCAAAGGTTGCCGAACACGGCGCTGACGAATATATAATAAAACCCTTTTTGCTGGCAACACTGGAAGACAAGATAGCAAAGGTCCTGAACAAAAAATACAATCCATCAAATGTCGAAGTCTATCTCAAGAGCTTTCGCAGTCTGCTGAGCGCAAGGTCACTGCCTGAGGCTGAAGAGGCGCTCAAAAAAGCTGCCGAACTGGCGCCTGAGAGCCCGGTAATCGCGCAGAGCCAGGGGCAAATGGCATTGGCAAAGGGCGAAGTTGAAAAAGCCATAGCATACTTCAAAGATGCAATCGAGAAGAAACCTCTTTTTGTGAAGGCATATAACGCTCTTGGAGAAATATATGAGCAGATCGGCGATATCAAAACAGCCATCATGTACTATGAACAGGCCCACAATATAAGCCCGGGCAGCACGGACAGGCTGATAGCGCTGAGCAAGCTATACTCCAATGCAGGCGCAACTGAAAAAGCCGAGACTCTTCTCAAAGACGCAATAGCAAATGTCAGGGAAGACCTCTCAACATCGAGCCATCTTATCGGAGAGATGCTGCTCGCAAAGAATGACAATGAAAAGGCGCTGGATATGCTGCTTAAGGCGCATCAGAAAAATCCGCACGACATAAAGATAATGTTCAGCCTGGCTGATGCGTACAGAAAGACAGGAAAGACACAGGAAGCACTCGATGTCTATCAAAACATGCTGCGCATAACACCAAACAATGCGGCAATTTATTACAACATGGGCAAGGCATACATCGAAATGGGCGTAAAGGACAAGGCGATCCAGTCCATGAAAAAGGCCTGGGAGCTTAACCCGTTCTCAAAAGAGATAACAACAGACCTGAAGGCGCTTGCGGAAAAGGACAGATTCGACCTTTAATTGATTGCAGATTTTTTCAGTCCCTGGCGTCATCGGCTGGTTTGTTGAAACCGGAAAGAGCCCGTCCGACATTGTCCAGGTCCATCACAACAGAGGATATCTTCAGGGTTTCTGTCACTATATGCTTCCACTCTGCTGACTCCACCCTCACACCATAGCGGAAGAGAGGATTTTCAGCCCTGTATTTGGCTATCATTTCGAGCAGCTTGTCATCATCAACCTCATACCCCAAGGTCTCAAGCAGCCTCATCTTTTCGAGTATCCTGGACTGCTGGCGCGAAATCTCAAGCACAAGCCTGCTCATCTCCCTATCTGCCTGTCTGTTTTTGATCTGTTCGAAGAGAAGTCCGTTGAGTATGAGTTCGAGGATCACATTCTGATCGTCATTCTTGTAGCCCCATCGCACCTCCGCATCAAACGGCTTGACGCTTTTTCTGAATGTCTGGGTTTTGTCCGCAAGCTCCCGGTTTATGAAGAAGTTGAATCCGTCTTCATTCCAGTCAAGCGCCTTCACCTCTTCCCAGCCGCTTTCGGTCTTGATCTTAACGCTTATGGAGACATGATTGTAACGTTTTTTTCTTCTGATGCCCGCATCTGATTTTTTTTCCATTTTTCTCTGCTGGCCCCCGTTTTTAAACTGATGAATTAAAGATTATATGTTATCTTCAAAAAAATCAATCGCATTATTCAGCTTGGTTGTTTGCCTTGCTTTTTATGCGCTTTTTGTAATAGGCTTACCTGATGCATTTATTGCGCCGCACCTGTTTTTTTCATACTGCCAACTCGCTTAAAAGGAATCTGACATAATGGACATGGAGCTTGTAAAGGCCTTTTTCATGGGCATAGTTCAGGGGCTTACCGAGTTTTTTCCGATCAGCAGCACTGCTCATCTTATACTTATGCCGAAGTTTTTCGACTGGGCAGGACAGCTTGATTCTCTTTCATTCGACATCGCGCTTCATGCAGGCACACTCTGCTCTCTGCTCTTCTGCTTTTACAAGGACTGGATCAATATGCTCATGAGCGACAGAAGGCTCCTGATGCTGCTCATGATCGGTACAATACCGGCAGGCCTTGTAGGGATATTCTTCAAGGATATTATCGAGGGCAGCCTCAGAAATCCCGGATACATAGCAGCAGCCCTTGTTGCAGGCAGCGTCATAATGTTTGCAGCTGAGAAATATGGTGCAAAACATTCAAGCAGCAGCAAGCCGGGATTATTTGATGCCATATTTATAGGCATTGCCCAGGCTGTTGCGCTCATTCCAGGCATATCCAGATCCGGCATAACCATTTCCGCAGGCCTGTTCAGAAAGTTTGACAGGCCAAGCGCTGCAAGGTTCTCTTTTTTGCTCTCAACCCCGGCAATTGCCGGAGCCGCAATGCTTGAGACAAGGCATATGATAAAAGCGCCTGAGCAGCTGGATGTCTGGCTTGTGGCTGTCGGGTTCACAGCATCTTTTATATCAGGACTCTTTGCGATTAAGTTTTTAATGAGCTTTCTTAAAAAGCATCCGCTCAACATCTTCATCTATTACAGACTGGCCCTTGCAGGAGCTATTTTATTAGCATTCCTTTTAATGTAAAATAGTCCTGACAGGAGCGTATATGCCCGAGAGCGACTATACATCACCCATAAAATCAGGCAAGCGGCTTCAGGAGATCGCAGGAGTGCTGATCATCCTGGGATGCCTTTATCTGCTTGTAAGCCTGCTGAGTTACAACAGATGGGACAGTTCGTTGTTTGTATACTCTCCAAAACCATCCTCAAATTATGGCGGCATAACCGGAGCATACCTTGCTGACGCCATAATGTCGCTCATCGGTCTTTCAGGATACGTATTTACAGCATTCGCCATATTTTACGGGCTTATGAAGATACTCGGCAGACCTGTTTACAAACTACAGATGGCCGGCGCTGCGCTTTTCATAATTGCATTTTCAATGGCGCTTCAGCTCATATCGGAATACCTTCCTTCAGTGATGGAGGCCCCTGGAGGACTTGCCGGATTCGGACTGTCTGATCTGCTCTCTGGCCTTGTGTCAAAGCTCGGCGCATCAATAATATGCATCGCCTTTTTAGCCACATCCATCATAATAATGAGTCCTGTTTCCATATTCACTGCACTCAGTCCGAAAGAGAAGGAAAAACGCAAAAAGAGATCAGCAGCCAACAGGACATTTGACGAAGATGAAGCTGATGAGACCACTGCTGCTGATGATGAAGAGGATATCTTTATAGTCACTCCCCGCAAGAGCGCTGGTATGAGACAAGCTGCACCAGTAAAAGCAGTCGGCTCTGATGGATACGAGATGCCGTCTACGGATTTTTTGAGCGACCCTGACGATATACCAGAGCCTTCAAGAGAAGACCTGTCAGCAGCTGCTGCCGGACTTGAACGCAAGCTGTCTGACTTTGGAGTGAGCGGAAAGATCAAGCAGGCATATCCCGGCCCTATTGTGACAATGTTCGAATTCGAACCAGCAGCAGGAGTCAAGATAAACAGGATCGTCTCTCTCTCAGATGACCTTGCCCTTGCCTTGCGTGCGCAGAGCATAAGGGTATATCCCATAGCAGGCAAGGCAGCAATCGGCATAGAAGTGCCCAACAAGCAGCGCGCAACAGTAACCCTCAAGGAGATTATAGCCTCAGACTCTTTCCAGAGGAGCCCTTCCCTGCTGTCGCTTGCGCTCGGCAAGGATATATTCGGCACGCCGATTGTGACTGATCTTGCAAAGATGCCCCACCTGCTTGTTGCCGGAGCAACAGGCTCTGGCAAGAGCGTGTCAATCAACTCCATGATAATGAGCCTGCTGTACAAGGCCTCCCCTGACCAGGTCAAAATGCTTATGATCGATCCTAAATTGCTCGAGCTCTCATCATACTCCGACATACCGCATTTGATATCACCAGTCATAACAAGCCCCAAAGAGGCTTCTGATGCGCTCAAAAAAATGGTGATAGAGATGGAGAGAAGATACAGGCTTATTGCTGAAAAAGGCGCAAGGAACATAGAGTCATACAACAAAAACGTTGAAGAAGAAGACCGGCTGCCCTACATAGTGGTCTTCATAGACGAACTGGCTGACCTTATGTTCACAGCTCCCAATGATGTTGAAAACGCGATAGCCAGGCTTGCGCAGATGGCGCGCGCATCAGGCATACACCTGATACTCGCAACACAGAGGCCTTCGGTCGACGTCATAACAGGACTCATCAAGGCAAACTTCCCTGCGAGAATATCCTTCCAGGTCACATCAAGGATAGACTCGCGCACAATACTGGATGCCCAGGGCGCTGAACAGCTGCTCGGCATGGGAGACATGCTCTTCATGGTACCGGGCCTCAAGATAATGCGCATACATGGCGCTTTTGTGAGCGATGCAGAGGTGCGCGCTGTTACAGACTTTGCAAGGGCGCAGAGGAGCCCTGACTACTCTACATTCAACAGTCTTGTGCTTGCAGCTTCACATTCATCCGATTCAGCTGACTCTGATGAAAGGGACGAGTTCTACCAGAAGGCAATAGACTTTGCAGAGTCAGTCGGGGAGATTTCCATATCATCAATACAGCGCAGATTCAAGATAGGGTACAACCGTGCAGCCAGGATCATGGAGCTGTTTGAAGAAGACGGTCTTGTAGGCCCTCCCAAGGGCGCCGGCAAACCGAGAGATTTTTTAAGGAGGTTCTGATTTGCGTATCACAAATTTTCTGCTATCAGCGCTTATCATCTTCTTCGCTGCTGCGCCTGCATCAGCACAGCAGGACATAGCGGATGCGATACAGGACTCTTACATCAGGCTAAAGGATATCAGAGGCAATTTCGTGCAGAAGAGCTATATCAAAGACCTCAAAAGAACGGATACATACAAGGGCCGTTTCTTCATAAAACCGCCCAGGATGAAGTGGGAATACCTTACTGAAAAACCGCAGACAATATATGTCATCAAAGATGAAATAACAATCTACCAGAAAACCGAGAAGCAGGCATTTGTTTCGAGATTCGACAGCGCAACCTATGGACAGGCGCCGATTGCGCTGCTTGGCGGATTTGGAAAGATAAAGAATGAATTCATCACAACAGAAAAGGATGGCAAGCTCATACTAAAGCCGAAAAGGCAGATGGGCAATATAACATCAATAGAAATAACAGCAGGTGATGGAGACTTTCCGATCAAGTCCATGGTCATAACAGACAACCGTTCCAACAGGACAGAGATAAACCTCAGCAGCATAAAAACCGACACCGGTATAAAAGACAGCCTCTTTGATTTCATCGCTCCTGAGGGAGTCACAGTCATTCGCAACTGATATGAGCAGGAAGAAGAAAATAGCCTTCACATCCGGCGATCCCGCCGGCATAGGGCCTGAGATAATGCTGCGCGCAGCGTTGTCTGATGATATACGCAGTTCCATGAGCCCTGTCCTCGTATGTGACAGCGCTGTGCTGCAAATGGCCATGAATCTGCTTTCCGTGGCAGAGCTGCCGCAGGATATCAGCTTAATCCATCCAGATTCCATTAACCTTATCGAGATCGCACAAAACAAGCCGAGTTCAGGGGGCGGCGCCATAGCAGCTGGGAGCATAAGAAAGGCTGTTGAGCTTGCGATGAACAAAGAGGTGGACGCAATTGTAACAGCCCCGATCTCAAAAGAGTCCTTGCATCTTGCCGGTCTGCCGTGGCCGGGTCATACTGAAATGCTCGCTGAACTTACCTGTACAAAAGACTTTGCAATGATGCTAACTGGCGGACCGCTGAGGGTCATACTCGTGACAATACATGAATCACTCTTAAATGCTGTGCGCATGATAAACAGTGAAGCTGTTTTCAAAACCATCAATATGGCGCAAAGAGCCTGCAAAATGTTCGGCATAGATGCGCCGAGAATCGCTGTTGCAGCTCTCAATCCACATGCAGGTGAATCAGGCATGTTCGGCAATGAGGAGCAGGAGCATATACTGCCTGCCGTAAGCAGGGCAAAAGAGGCCGGATACAATGTGTCAGGCCCGCTGCCTGCTGATACGCTCTTTCACAAGGCGTACAGGGGAGATTTTGATATAATAGTCTGCATGTATCATGACCAGGGGCTGATACCGTTAAAGATGATAGCATTTGACACGGGAGTAAACATAACAGTGGGCTTGCCTATCATCAGGACATCTCCTGACCATGGCACTGCGTTTGATATTGCATGGACAGCAAAGGCCGATCCATCGAGCATGATAGAAGCAGCGTTAACAGCATCGAGACTGAAAATTCAATAGGAGCAGTGATGCTATTTACTCCGTACAGCATAAAGGGCGTGGAGATAAAAAACCGGATCGTCAGGTCAGCCACATACGAAAAACGCGCTGATATTGACGGACTTGCCACTGACTATCTTGTAAGCTTTTATAAGGACCTTGCCAAAGGCGGCGCAGGACTGATAATTTCAGGCAATGCGCTGGTTCATGTATCCGGCAGAACTGTACCGCAAATGGTCTGCATACATAATGACCATTACATCGAAAACCTCAAAAAAATAACCGATAAGGTGCACAAGTACGACTCCAAAATTTTCATCCAGCTTGTGCATGGGGGCAGGCAGTGCTATCCTCAACTGCTTGGAGGCGAACTGCCGATAGCTCCGTCTGCTGTTTACGATCCTTCAACCAAAATCACGCCGCGCGAGATGACGAATGAGCAGATATGGGAGATTGTGGATGCATTCGGACATGCAGCCCGCAGGGCGATGCAGGCTGGTTTTGACGGCATACAGCTGCACGGCGCCCATGGGTATCTGATAAGCGGTTTTCTCTCGCCCCACACCAACCGCAGGGATGATTACTGGGGAGGTGATGAGGCAAGAAGGCTTCACTTTATAGAAGAGGTGCATAAATCAATCCGTGCGGCAACAACCGAATGCTATCCACTTGCAATAAAGATCAATTCATCCGATTTCATTGAAGGCGGCATAACTCCGCATGACAGCGTGAAGATAGCAAAACAGCTCCAGATACTCGGATTCGATGCCATAGAAGTGAGCGGCGGCATGTACGAAGCAGGCGTAAAAACAGCGCAGACAAACATACTGCAAAAAGAACAGGAGGCATACTTCAGCAGCGCATCAGCCATGATAAAAAAAGAACTCAGCATACCTGTAATGCTAGTCGGCGGGATAAGATCCCTCAGCAAGATGCAGGAGCTGCTTAAAAGCGGCGTTGCTGATCTTGTTTCTCTATCAAGGCCGTTGATCCGGGAGCCTGACCTGCCGAACAAGCTGATGGCAGGCAAGGAAAAGGCTGACTGCATCTCTTGCAATGGCTGCATGAGGTTTCAAAAGCTTGATGTTGTACGCTGCACACAGCTCAAGAACTAAATACTGTATCCTGTTTTCACGAATATAATATATTCCGCTATCAACGGGACAGAGGGGACGACACGATATGAAAGGCATTATACTGGCAGGCGGCAGCGGCACAAGACTGTATCCTGTAACAAGGGCGATCTGCAAACAGCTTCTTCCCATCTATGACAAGCCGATGATCTACTATCCTTTGTCAGTGCTTATGCTCGCAGGCATAAAGGACATATTGATAATCTCCACCCCCCAGGACCTGCACAGGTTCAAAGAGCTGTTCGGCAGCGGAAGCCAGTACGGCCTCAACCTGTGCTACAAAGAACAGGCCGCGCCAAACGGAATAGCTGAATCATTCATCATTGGCGAGGAGTTCATTGCAGGCAGTCCTGTCTGCCTTGTACTGGGTGATAATATCTTCTACGGCCACGGACTTACAGAACTTCTGAAAAAGGCATCCTCTGATGTCACAACAAAAGGCGGCGCCACTGTATTCGGATACTATGTGACTGATCCTGAAAAGTTCGGAGTCCTGGAGTTCGACCAGCAAGGCAATGTGCTCTCCATAGAGGAGAAGCCGACCAACCCCAAGTCAAACTATGCTGTAACCGGCCTCTATTTTTATGACAGCGATGTTGTGAGCATTGCAAAATCCATAAACCCGTCCAGCCGCGGTGAACTCGAGATAACAGATCTTAACAACAGATACCTCGAAGCATCCAGACTGCGGGTAGAGCTGTTAGGCAGAGGATACGCATGGCTTGATACAGGCACGCACCAGAGCCTGCTTGAGGCTGGTGAGTTCATATCAACAGTCGAAAAGCGGCAGGGACTCAAGATCGCCTGTATTGAAGAGATCGCCTACAGGATGGGATATATTGACAAAGACGGTCTGCTCAAACTGGCTGAACCACTCAAGAAAAATGGATACGGAGAGTATCTGCTGAAGCTGCTTTCACAGGTAGATGATAATGCCCTTTAA
>JAJFVG010000040.1 GCA_021371915.1 Nitrospiraceae bacterium | reverse complement strand
AGTATTGCCTGGGCCTGTATCTCTGTAAGAGGATAGTTGCTTATGAGGCCAGCCCTTGCTTCTTCAGGGTTTTTGGACTTTCTGATAAGGGCGATTATCTCGTCAAGGTGGTCGAGCGCGATCTTGAGGCCTTCCAATATGTGCGCGCGTTCCTGTGCCTTTCTGAGTTCGAACCTTGTGCGCCTCAGTACAATATCTCGCCTGTGGTTGATGAAGTGACCGAGCATCTCCTTGAGGTTGAGCACATGCGGCTGGCCGCCCACAAGCGCTAGCATGATAATGCCAAATGTGGACTCCATCTGCGTATGCTTGTAGAGGTTGTTGAGTATCACCTGTGCAACTTCGCTCCTCTTAACCTCAAGAACAATCCTTATACCGTCCCTGTCAGACTCATCCCTTATATCTGAAATGCCCTCTATCTTCTTTTCGCGCACAAGCTCTGCTATCTTCTCTATCAACCGGGCTTTGTTAACCTGGTAAGGTATCTCTGTGATGATAATGCTGTCTCCGCCCTTTGCCTCGCGCTCAATAACAGCCTTGGCTCTAACCTTTACAAGTCCTCTGCCTTTGTGAAAAGCATCAGCAATACCAGCCCTTCCATGAATAATAGCGCCTGTTGGAAAGTCCGGGCCTTTGATTACTGTCATCAGATCATTAATGGTTGTCTCAGGGTTGTCGAGCAGCATCACAAGTCCATCAACCACTTCTGAGAGATTGTGCGGAGGAATGTTGGTTGCCATACCAACAGCTATACCTGCTGATCCGTTGATAAGCAGATTGGGTATTCTTGCAGGCAGTACCAGCGGCTCTTCTGTTGTCTCGTCAAAGTTTGGTGTGAAGTCAACTGTCTCTTTGTCTATATCAGCAAGCAGCTCTTCTGCTATCTTTGCGAGCCTGGCTTCTGTGTACCTGTATGCAGCAGCAGGGTCGCCGTCTATTGATCCGAAGTTGCCCTGTCCGTCAACAAGCTGGTAGCGCATGTTAAAGTCCTGGGCCAGCCTCACGAGTGCATCATAAACAGCAGAGTCGCCATGCGGATGGTACTTTTTGAGCACCTCGCCCACAACACCGGCGCATTTGGAATACTTTTTAGAAGGCAGCAGGCCTTCCCTGAACATAGCGTAGAGGATCCTTCTCTGCACAGGCTTCAGCCCGTCGCGCACCTCCGGCAGGGCCCTGCCTATGATAACGCTCATCGCGTAATCGAGGTAGCTTACCTTCATCTCTTCTTCTATGCTTATAGAGGTCCTGAACAGTGACATTTAGTGATATTCCTTCCTTTGGCAAGTAGTATGTAATTAAGTGTATTAGTTTAACACATAAGCGGTTATTTTCTAAAGGAAAAAATAGGGATTTTAGAGGTAAAAATTAGCGGGTAATTACAATGACTAAAGCAGTGTGCCAGCAGTGACTATCTGGAATGAAAGCCGTCGAACATTCTGTATTTTTCCCTGCGTTCAACAGGGTCTATAAGTTTCAGATGAATAATAACCTTATCACCCTGAAAAACATAATTCACAAACATGATATCAGAGTAGCCGTATCTGAATGACTTATAGAGCGGCCTCAATTCGTAACCGATCAACCGATTTTCTTTATCCACTATTCTAGATACTCGTGTGCGCTGATACGCTGACTGAGAAGTATATACATCCCTTGCATAAGCGAGCGCCTGCTCAGCAGACTGGTTTTTAACAATCGTGTAATCAGATTTCGGCAAATAGGGAATGAACTCGTATTTGTCACCAGCTATATCAAGCACGATCAGGGTTTCGAGGTCATCCATATACCTGCCGCCATATAGCACAATGTCGTATCTGACAGTAGGGTCAATCGTCTCAGAAGGTATTTCAGGACTCTCTGGGCTGCCTGATACAAACAAAAAGCAGCCTGCTAAAAACGGCAGTATTAATAAACCAATTGCTAATAAAACCCTTGCCTTCATAAAATCATTATAGCAAAAAGATGCGGACTTCGTTTGATGATAGAGTTTGAAAAGGCAGCCTGTGCCTATGTTGTTTCTTGAAATAACTGAACCGCGTTTCGACCTTTTTTCTTGGCATCATACATAGCCATATCCGCGTTCCTGCTTAACTCTGTCTCGTCTTTACCATTTTCAGGGAATACAGCTATGCCTATGCTTGAGGATATATCCAGTACATGACCGCTAATATTATACGGTTGATAAAGCGTATCACGAATTTTTTCAGCAACCGCCTTTGCCTCCTGCGCCCCTCTGATATTCTGTAATAACGCGATGAACTCATCTCCTCCAACGCGGGCAACAGTATCAGACTCACGGATACATCCTTTAATGCGTAATGCCACTTCCTGGAGCAGAAGATCACCCACCCTGTGGCCATAAGTGTCATTAACAGGTTTAAACCTGTCAAGGTCTATAAACATGATGGCCAGCAGTTTGTCATTCCGTTTGGCCAGGGTTAGTGCCTGCTGAAACCGGTCGCTGAAGAGCGTCCGATTAGGCAGGTTGGTAAGCATATCATAATGGGCCATCTGCTGGAGCTGCTTTTCCAGCTTCTTTCTCTCGCTTATATCGCGAGTAACACCAATATGAACAACCCTATTGCGGTCATACATCGGCGCAGCATGAGTCTCCAGCATGCGGCGTCCTTCCTTCAGGCTGAGGACTTCAAATTCCAATTTCATTTTATTGCCCGCGATCACCTTTTCATGCATATCCTTATAAGCTGCATGATATTCGGGAGCGATCATATCGAAAACAGAGCGTCCTATCACCTGTTCCTGAGAATCTGCCTCTATCATTGAGAGGCCTGCAGGGTTCATGCTGATTATCATGCCGTCTGCATCAATGATCGATATGCACTCTGGCTCTGTATCAAGAATGGTCCTCAGATGCTCTTCACTCTCCTGTAATTTTTGCGACTGAACAGACACTATTATTTTTTCAGCTTCGAGTTTTCTCTTAGTCAGCATTAAGCGTACACCCAGCAGACTGATTGCGGTCAGGGCAATAAGCGCTGCAAGGATCTGCCATCTATAGCGCTCCCAGATATCCCATACGGTAAACGAAGGCGCTGCATCAAAAGGAGGAAACCGCAATTCACGCAGCATCTCTTCCATTGGGGTATAGTTTGCAGGCACTGAAAAACTATGAATACCATCAGGAAGAAAAGATGCATTACTTTCTTCCAGAGTGAAGAGTGCAGCAGCAACACGCCGCGCGAGCTTTTCATCTGTGTCCACCAAAGCTGAAAACGGCCACTCAGGATATAATCTGGTTGAAACCTTGTAGGGAAAGTCAGGTAAATTTTGAAGATTAAGTATCTTGAGCTGCTTTAAATCCAGCTTGCCTTCTCTCACCATTCCTTCAATAACTCCACTGCGCACAAAACCCACATCTGCCCGTCCGTCAATTACAGCTTTTACAACATTGTCATGAGGCATGCCGGTAATCATCAGCTTTGCATCTTTGGGCAGACTGATTCCTGTCAGAAAAAGCTCATACGCCTGCATCTGATACCCGCCAAGCGATTCAGTATCAGGAACAGCTATGGTCCTGCCTCTAATATCCTTCAGGGTATTAATTCTCGCATCCCCTGCGCGGCTGAGAATGCTCCCGCCAAAAACACTGAATCTCCTGCCGCCCAGATCAACCGCTAATGTGGCAAGCGGCGCTGATAAGCCGCCTTTTACCTTGAGCTGCACAAAATGGCCCGGATTGGTAAAAACAAAGTCCAATTGCTTCTCAGCAACAGCCTTGTTCAATTCCGGATAGGTCAGCGGCTTAATCACAAAATCGCGCTCAGGCATGGCATGTTTTAGCGCTTTAGCCAATGGCTGCCACTGGGCAAGTGTCTGTGGTTTGGGACGGAATGAAAGAATGCCGATCTTCACCGGCTCATCTACACAAGATGAATCAACCGGCAAAAAAATGAGCGCTGCAAAAACCAGCTGTATCAAAAGGCAATTAAACCATTTACAGCAGCTGTTCATTAATGATCTCTCCGCCATTGATGATGAAATGATATTATTCTGCAAATATTTTAACCTTACAGAGCCTTATAAACAACAAAAGAATGATAACGCTCTCTTTATTTCATGGATATTTTACTAATGACAATGGCAAGTGACAATATGATCAGGTTTATTTTATAAACACTACGCCATTATTATCAGAATAAAGCTGTTGTCGCGAGGAGCAATACCAAATAATCAGGGGGCTTGATGGCAAATTAAAGACATGTTGTATCAGTCATTAATCAAAAATGGCTCGTTGAAAATGCGCATCAATAAAAATTCTGATGCAGGGTTATTTGCTCACTTATTTAATTATTTTATTGATTTCTTGCCTGAAATCTTCAAACATTCCAGGCGCATCAGCAACAAGAGGTTTCATTCGCTCTGGATAGAGTTCGAGAGCATAGGCGTGACTGAAGAAATGCCTGAAGGCAAGAAATCGCTTGAGTTCTTCCGAGAGTGGTTCTGAAATAATATTTTCCTTGACTGCCGCCAAAATTAAATCGCGGTGCCAGGATTCACCGGTAGGCATTTGAAGTTTTTTAGCAAAAAATACCTGCCTTAAAACATTTTCAATTCCATTATAAAAATTATGTAGAAAAGCAGCTACACCGGCAAGCTCAAGTTCTGAAATTTGGGATAGGTCTTTTGTGGGAAATGCTAAAATTACTTTTTCTATGGCTTCATATTCGGCTTCGATATTTTCCCTATAATCAGCCATAAAGAGGGATCCCTTCTTTTAGTATTAACTTGATAAACTTTGATTTACCGGAAATATCGATTATATCGACTGGTTTCGACAGAGAAAACAAAAGATCACCATAATAGCTAAAAAAATCTTTGGCAGAGACACCCTCCACTCCGATATCAATATCCCTGCTTTCCTTTTTGGGGTCTGTACTGGAGCCAAAAAGCAGCACCCGTTTTGCACGGTATTTTTTGGATATTTCATAAATTGTTTTTTTATCAGCTTCTGTAATCATGTGTAAATTATAGCATTTTTAAACTTTCTGCGAGACACGGATTCAATAAAAAATGAGTGCTGTTCACTTTTTTTATGTCTTTAAAATAGGGGATGCGTCACTGGTTTTTCTATTCTTTTATAGTCTTATTCAAGTCCATTGTTAAGTTCCGCTACCCATTTTTCAATTTCTCTCAATTGTTGCCCTTGTGACATAAATTCTTCATTTGCGGCATTAGCTTTATTTCTTAATTGTATTGATGCTTTTTGCACCCAACTTTTTAAATGCTCTTTGAACTGCTTAGAATA
>JAJFVG010000039.1 GCA_021371915.1 Nitrospiraceae bacterium | reverse complement strand
ATTTTTTGTGCACTCTGTTATACTGCTATGTCTTAATAAGGCTAAATTTCATATGAAAAAAGAGAGCACATCATTCAGCGACATAGTAAAATCATTTGGTCTCGTGTTCGGCGATATCGGGACCAGCCCTATTTATACACTCACTGTAATATTTCTGCTAACCAAACCGACTGAAGCTAATATTGTGGGCATTCTTTCGCTGATTGTATGGACAATGATAATCATTGTCACCACAGAGTATGCCTGGCTAGCCATGAGCTTGAGTAAAAAGGGAGAGGGCGGCACCATAGTGCTGAAAGAGATACTCGTTTCTTTACTCAAATCAGGCAGAAAGGTGTCTTTTGTAACGCTGCTTGCGTTTATCGGTATTTCTCTTCTTGTGGGAGACGGTGTGATAACGCCTGCAATAAGTATCTTGAGTGCTGTGGAAGGTCTGCTGCTTATTCCAGGATTTGAAAAGACCGATCAGACGATCCTTGTGCTCATAGCCGGTGTAATTGCGATTGCACTGTTCGTTATACAGAGAAAGGGAACAGGCAAGGTTGCCGGCGCTTTCGGGCCGATTATGCTGGTCTGGTTTTTATCACTTGCTGTTGCGGGGACTCTATTCATTGTTCAGTCGCCGTTTGTATTCAAGGCAGTAAATCCGTACTACGCGATAAAGTTTTTTGTTGATAACGGTCTCGCTGGTTTCTTTGTGCTTTCGCAGGTTATCCTCTGCGCTACAGGCGGCGAAGCGCTTTACGCTGATATGGGGCATCTCGGAAGAAAGCCCATTATCACTGCATGGGGATTTGTTTTTACTGCGCTGCTGCTTAACTATCTGGGGCAGGGCGCGTTTCTCGCCGAACATCCTGATGCAAAAAATGTACTGTTTGAGATGGTCTTCAGGCTGGCTCCAGCATTTTACATACCATTTCTTATTCTCAGCATCGCAGCTACGGTTATTGCTTCGCAGGCAATGATAAGCGGCATGTTCTCTATCGTTTATCAGGGTATAACAACGCATATATTCCCGATGTTCAAGGTTGACTATACGTCAAGCGAGCTGAGGTCGCAGATATATATAGGAGCTGTAAACTGGTTTTTGCTTATTGCGGTGCTTTTTATAATGATCGAGTTCCGAGAGTCGCATAAGCTGGCTGCTGCATACGGCCTGGCTGTTAACGGGGACATGATACTTACAGGTTTTATGATGACATGGATATTCATGATCAGAAAACAGATGCTGAAGATGGCGCTCTCTGTATTTATAACGGTTGTGGTCTGCTTCTTTATGGGGTCCAATATCATAAAGATCCCTCACGGCGGTTACTGGTCAATAATCATAGCGATGATGCCTTTTATTGTGATCATGATATACACACTCGGCCAGAAGAAGCTCTACAGGGCGCTCAGGCCGCTCGACAGGAAGATATTTCTTGAACGCTACATGCTTGTTCGCAAGACAATGAATATGATAAAGGGTACCGCGCTCTTTTTTTCCAGGGACACCCAGAAAATACCGCCATATATAATCCGCACCATGCTGACCAATCATATTATTTATGATGACAATATCTTTGTCTCTATCATAAAAAGGGATGATCCTTACGGCGTTGTGGGTTACTTCAAGGAAGACATTGCAGAGGGGCTAAGAGTGTTTGAAATACAGATGGGCTATCTTGAAGTGGTGGATGTTGAAGAAGTGCTGAAAGAGGCTGGTATTGATGAAAAGAGCATATTCTACGGGCTTGAGGATATAAGCACCAATAATTTCGTCTGGAAGATATTCTCTGTGTTCAAGCGGCTCACGCCTGCTTTTGTGCAGTTTTACAAGCTGCCTGCAAATAAACTGCATGGCGTAATCTCCAGAGTGGATATGTAGCCTCTGGAACAGGTTATTATCAAGTCTGTTTTTATAACTTTAAAACTTCAGTACAGAAAACTTCAGATTGCATTTGACGTTCCCATATGTTAAAAATCATTATGTTCATATCAGGGCCATTTCTTGTGTGCATAGGCTCTGCAATTGGAGGTGGTGATGGCTGAAATACAGCCTGCTTCATTAATGGTGCTTATTAGCGGAATTGTTACAGGCATAATGTTCGGGTTTGTGCTGCAGCGCGGCAGGTACTGCATGAACTCTGCCTTCAGAGACATTGTGTTCATCAATGACACTACTTTGTTCAGGGTCTGGCTTCTGGCGCTTTCAATAGCGATTGTCGGAGCTAATTTTATGGAAGACATCGGCATGTTTGGAGATGCCGGGCTGAGAAGGCAGTCTTTCAATATAGTTGCCAATATGGTCGGCGGTTACATATTCGGCATGGGCATGGTTATGGCAGGCGGATGCGGAAGCGGGGTTATATACAGAATAGGCGAGGGTTACATATCGTCTTTCTTTGCGACAATCGGGTTCGGTCTTTCACTTGTTGCTACATATCACGGCCCATTGAAGCCTCTTATGGAGTTTCTCAAGGGCTTCAAGATAACAATCGGGGAAGGTGATGATGCCCTGGGCAACCCGGCAGTGTGGGACCTTTTCGGCGGGCAGGCTGCAAAGTGGATTGTTATAGCTGTTGTTGTTGCCGTAATGCTTGTTTATGCGCTCAAGGGCAGACTGTTTGCTTCAAAGCCCAAAACAGGCTATCAATCAGGACTTACCGGCATACTTCTTGGAGCGATACTGATCTTTGCATTATGGGCATCATACTTCTGGGGCGGACAGACCAGAGGTCTTTCTGCTGCAGGCCCCACATCTGAAGCAATGCTGATGATTTTTATGGGCAACAGCATGGCAAGATTCGATCCAATGTTCGACTTTTGGGGACTGTTCAAAGGGACATGGAGCGCGCTTTATATAATAGGCATACCAATAGGAGCGTATCTGAGCGCAAAAGGCCTGTCTGAATTCAAGCTCCAGAGCCCGCCTGCTGATGAGCTTATGCGTGTTTTTGGCGGCAGCCTTTTGATGGGATTCGGAGCTGCTGTTGCAGGAGGCTGCACTATAGGTCATGCGTTGACAGGAATGTCGACACTTGCGCTGTCGAGTGTAACTGCAACATTGTTTATAATGCTGGGCTGCTGGACAATGGTCTACTTCATGTTCATAAAGCCGATGCAGGATTGATATCCTGAAATGAGGAGAAACATCCCTTATTTGGCAAGACTTGTAATTGTTTTGAGTGATAACATGCGGTAAAATATAAAAAAGCAGTCAGGGCATGCAATTTGCTTCAACTGTTGTAAAAATAAGGAGGTGAATAGGATGAGGAAAATTTTCGCACTGGTTATCGCTATGCTTTTTGTTGTCAGCGTAGCAGGACTCAGCTTCGCAGCTGATGTTACAGGCACAGTATCAAAGATTGAGGGCTCCAAGATAACTGTAAAGGATGCCAAGGGTGCTGAAACAATTGTCAATGCAAAGGACGCAAAGGTGAAGGTCGGCGACAAGGTTACAGTAAAAGACGGCAAGATAGTTGCCGATTCTGGCGACAAGAAGCCTGCAAAGAAGAAAAAGGTTATAGAGGGCTGCTAAGAGCAGTCAGAACCGAAAAGGTTTTAAGGGGAGCTGAAGAAGCTCCCCTTTTTTGTTGGCAGTTATCAATTCAGATTTGATGCGTATGGTGCGGGCACTCCTGAAAATCTGTAAAATATAACTCATGAAATGGACAGATAACATAATATTTGTGCTGGTTGAACCGAGAGAGCCCGGCAACATAGGCGCAGCAGCCAGGGCTATGAAGAACATGGGATTTCACAGACTAAGGCTTGTCAACCCTCCTGACCTTAATGATGAAGCCCGCTGGCTTGCGCACAATGCAATAGATTTGCTGACTTCAGCAGAGATATTCCCTGATTTCAGGTCTTCAGTTGCTGATGTCAATGTTGTGATAGGCACAACAAGACGGACCGGCAAAAAGAGGGGGCATATAATAACCCTTGAACATGCCGGGCCGAAAATTGCCGAACTCTCTTTGCAGGGAAATGTTGCCATTGTATTTGGCAGGGAAGACAGGGGGCTTTACAATGATGAGGTAAATGAGTGTGGCTTTATGATTAATATACCGTCAAGCATCAAGCAGCCTTCACTTAATCTCGCGCAGGCAGTTCTTATAACCGCGTATGAACTGGTCAGGACAAGGCGGACATTAAACAGGCAGAAGAGCCGTGCTGCTGCTAATACAAGCATGTTTGGTATGGCAACGCATGAAGAACTCAATTTCCTTTATGAGCGCATCTCTATGTCTCTCAGGGCTCTCGGCTATATACCCAGGGGTGATCGTGATCTGGAAAACAAGATAATGAACAACCTCAAACATTTTATAGGTAGGGCTGGAATAGCTGATTGGGAGCTGAACATGCTGCACGGCATATGCACGCAGATTGAAAATGATAAGGCAGGCAAGGCAGATTGATCTATTGAACTATCTTTTTTTTTCGTATCTCCTCATGAATTCCCTCAGCCCTTCCATGCCGCATTTGCCTGTTTCCCTCTGGAACTCTTCACAGTCAGTGAGCGAACTGAGGTCATTGAGATAAGTCCTGTCTGCCTTTAGCGAAGAGGCGACGGATTCAATAATGGATGCAGCAGGCTGTTTCAGCCTTCTGCTAATAGAGTAGTAGGCCAGCTTTCCATCTTTTCTGCTTTTTAGCAGGCCTGCGTTTTTGAGCATCGAGAGATTTTTCGATACAAGCGGCTGCGACATGCGCAGCACTCCCATTATCTGGCATACGCAGAGCTCCTTGCTTCGCAGCAGCAGCAAAATCCTCAGTCTTGAGCTGTCGGAAAGCAGCTTTAGAAGGTTAGCTGTTTCTTGCATAATCATATTCTTATTCGATTATACGAATAATGTCAATGTCCTGGACCGTTTGCTTATTGAATAGCAGTAACAAAGACAGGCTTGCATCGAAAATTTACTCAATTTACGAAGTATGAGTCAATGCGACTAAAGTACTGGAAAGAGTCAATTTCTTAAATAGTCATGCTAACTGCTTGAGATGCCACAGTTAATTTTCAAATACCCATTTCAAAAGATTTTACAATATCGGGATTCTTTTTTACTAAGAAACATAGATTTTCGAGGGTTGAAGCTGTATATTATAAGAACTCTCAGGTGACTGCGTTGTTGCGTTAATTAACAACCGGAATTGCAGCAGGAGGTATGCCATGAAAAAGCAGCAGGACAGGATCAGTTTCAGGATCAAAATGCCTTCGTTCGGATTCATGCAGTTCATGAAAAAAACGGTTTTTGATAACGATGCATTCAGCGTCTTTATCGAAAACCCAAAGGCAGCTCTTGAGTCGGCTGGTGTCGCACTTGACAGTTCAGTAACGCCGGATATGTTGATGAGGCTGAAATTTACTGTTATCAGGGCGAGGGGATTCATATCAAAAGAGAAGGTAAAGCTCGAAAGATTTGAAGACATATTCGGCATATCAAGGTTTATTCCAGGCCAGGATATGCTGCCGTACGCAGATGCAGAGATAAATCTGAACAAGGAGACAGAGGCGGAGATTCAATACAGGCAGGAGATACATACGTCAACCATTGTCGAGTATTCTGAAAAAAGTTCAGAGACAAACAGGGGAGCAAATACATCATGGGAAGGCCAGGATGCTGTTGCAAGCAGCAAGTCAGACCATTGGTCAACAACGAAGTTCGATGGAGAGCGCATATTCAGGCCGGATGACAGATTCTATCGCGTTCCGCTGCTGGATGCAGCAGCATTATCAGGTTTGATAACGCAGTTTCATATAAGACTGAAAGAGTACGGAGACTATTGATATGCTGTCACAGCTTGTATTTTCGGTTACTTACGACTGCCCGGTTACATGCAAGTATTGTGTAACAAGGTCAGGGCCGCATGGCGGATCGTATCTTGATGCGGACTTCATGCAGTCTGTTATTGTTGATACCATGAAACTGGCTGATCTGCGTGTAGTGGTCTTTACAGGCGGAGAACCGCTGCTCAAAAAAAACGAAATCATCGAGACAATAAAATTCGCAACAGGCAAGGGCCTCTGGACCAGAATAGTAACGAACTCTTACTGGGCTGACACGCCGGACAATGCCGTGCTTATGCTGAGTGAACTGAAGAGTTCAGGTCTCAGCGAGATCAATCTGAGTTGTGACGATCTGCACCAGGAAAATATCCCGATAGACAACATCAAAAACGCGTTCTGGTCAGCAAGGCAGCTTAACCTTCCAACCCTTATAGCACACAAGAGAGTTAAGAATACAAAAATAACCATCGACTACCTGTCAAAGTATCTAGGAGTCAAACTTACGAGGTTTGATCCTGAAAAGAACAATCCTAAATTTGATATCTATTCCTCCTCACTCACAGTGCCGATAGGCTTCGGTTCGGAGTGGCTCAATCATGATGAACATGTGATGTACCCATCGAGCGACCTTGCGTGGAAGGGGCCGTGCAGCTCTGTTCTGAGAAGCCTGATCATATCGCCTGAAAAGGAGATCAGGATGTGCTGCGGTATGATAGACCAGTCTGTGCCGGAACTTTCATTCGGCAGGTTCGGGACAAAGTCCCTTGCGCAGATAATTTGTGAAGCCAACTGCGATCTTGTGGCAAACTGGCTTGCGCTTGAAGGGCCTTACGGACTGATGCAGTTCGTAAAGACAAAGGCTCCTGCCCTGGAATTTCATGACCAGTATGTTAACCACTGCCATCTTTGCAATGATCTGCTGACCCGCAAGGAGGTGCGCGCATTGCTCAGCACCTGCGCTGAGGAGAAGTCTGATGAAATAAGCCTCAAAAGATGTCTTCTGGAGGCAGTAAGATACAGGGAGTAAAGGATGGTCAGGCAGAACGGTTTGCGTACAACCGTGCAGCATAAGGTTTGTTTGTCTCGATTTACATGAAAGTGTAAAGAAGTGGGAGCTGAAGCTGAAGTTGCGGGAGGGATCGTGAGAACCGTCACGCAAAACAAACGGAGGTAAAGGGTGAGAGTACTTACAGCTTTGACGATTATCGTGTTTTTTGCAGTAACTGCATTCGCTGTCGCAGCATTTGCAGGGCAATTCAGTGATCTTAAGATGAAGATCGAAGAGGCGAGAAAAACACTTGTTACAATGGTGCAGCAAAAAGACAAGCGCGGACCTGATCAGCAGAAGGTTGTAAAAGAGACAGCAGAGGCGGTCAGCGCAGCGATTTCTTCAATCAAGGCTCCGGCAGGCAAAGAGGCGCAGTTTAGTGATCTGGTCTCAACATGGAACGCCTTTAAAAAGACACGTGAGGAAGATATTGTGCCGATGCTTCTTGAAAATAAAGAAGCTGAAGCCAAAAAACTCGCAACCGGCATACAGCAGGAAAGGCTCAAAAAGCTTCTTGTGCTTTGCGACGCATTAGATAAATAAAATCTTAAAAACATCGTGACGGTTCTCACGATGCCTCTCGCAGTGTGTCAAACTTGAAGTAGATTACGAATACTGCATTATTACAGAATCAGAGCGCATATGCGCTCTGATTCTGTAATAACTTTATATCAAGAATATTCGACTTGCCATATTGCTATTGTGCCGCCCCACTGAGCTGTCACATCTAAATTTATATCTATTTGCAACTTTAGTTTCTTTATTCTAGGGATTTGAAGTTGACGTCCCACAGCACCCGAAGTAAACTTAAAATATAAACCAGCTAAGCCGTTAAGCATATGCGCTGTTTTAAGGCGCTGAATAAGGGAGGTGACTTAAACGTCTGTTCCGGTATTGCAACAATGCATGAAGGAGGAAAAATGAGGTTTCGATTGTTGATCATAATGATTATTCTTGCAGTGCCGATCGCTCTTTTTGCGGCGCAGAAAGAGGCTGTCAAGAAAGCTCCATCAAAGAGTGCAAATCCTGCTGTTGAGCAGAAGTCACAGCTCGATTCCCCAAAGGCAAAAACTCTGGATGAGCTGGCAGCCAAGTATGATGTGTCAAAGTGCAAGGAGTGCCATGTAAAAGAGTTTGAGGAATGGTCAAAGTCTCTCCACTCCAGGTCATTGATCGGCACCGGAAGGACGATGGCCACCATAAGGACCGCTATTACCGATGGTCTTATGAAGGAGCAGCCATATTCAGGAGTAAAAAAAATCGAGGATGTAAAGAAGGTCCATCTGATGCAGTGTTTCAAGTGCCATCTGCCTCAGCTTGAAGATGCCACTGATAATGTTGCGCTCGAGATTGCACAGGCTGTAATGGATGGAGACCAGGACAAGCTCAAAAAGGTGAGTATAAACTGTCTTGTGTGCCACAACAAAAAAGCGATAATACACAAGTGGCACGATGGCGAGCCGCAGGTGAATATTGTATATGGAACAAAAGATGGGCCTCATCCTCACCCGTCATTTACCTCGCATAAACGCAGCGCAATAATGCAGGAGGCTGTAATGTGCGGCCAGTGCCACGGACTCGGGCCGAATTTCGATCAGCCCAATCCGTCACAGTGCGCTACGCTGTATGGCAGTTACCTGCATTCATACATTCCATCAGGCGGCACCAAGACATGTCAGCAGTGCCATATGCACGAGTTCAATAAGGGGCACCACATGTCTTCATACCGCGATCCGGAAGTTGGCAAGCGCGCAGTTGAGATGGTTGTCGAGGCTCCGAGCTACCAGTTTTTACCCAGGGCAGGAGACCCTAACCCAATGACTGTTTTGACTGTAAAGCTTACCAACAGGGCAGGCCACAGAATACCTGACGGCTGACCATCTCCAAACAGGCTGGTCCTTGATGTGACCGCCCGGACAAAAGATGGCAAGGAGTTTTTCAGGGCATCAAAGATATATATGCCGCAGTCAACCGAGAGCCGCGGAGAGGCAAAGATGGTTTATGCTCCATTCAGAAAAGTAGGTATTTTCAGAGATACCAGCCTGCAACCCAACCAGACAAAAATCGAGACATTCGAGATATTCCATCCTTTTGCTGATGTTCAAAACGGAGGCAAAAAGGTGCGCGAGCTGCTCTCGAAAGAGTCAACCATTGAGATTGAACTCTGGTATCTGCCAGGAGGCGTTAAAGGACAGGTTGGCAAGGATCAGTTCCTGTTCAACCGCTTTGTACAGACCATAAACTTCAAATAGCCGGACCATAACCCCGTTACAAGGCCTGCCGCAGGCAGGCCTTGTTTTTTTATTTAGTACAGACCAAAATTTTTGATTATCAGGGGAATTTTATTTGAAAATGAAATCCGTGTATTTATATTTTTAATTACTTTTTGGGGTGTCCGGTTATTTATAATCCAATTAGATGCCGCATAATAAATGAAAGGAGATATTAAGTATGAGCGATTTGAAAATTGATCAGGTTGTTGATGCAAGGGGTTCCGCATGCCCTGGGCCATTGATGGAGCTTATCAAGGCAGTAAAAGCTGCTGAGGTGGGCACGGTTATAGAGCTTTTGTCAGCAGAAAAGGGCACAACAACAGATGCGCCTGCATGGATTAAAAAAGTCGGCCAGGAATATATAAGCACTGCAGAAAAAGACGGTTATTGGAGCATTGTCGTCAAGAAAATAAAATAAAAATTATAAGCAGCAGCTCAGGGGAGGTTTGAATGACAACAAGGATAGTGATAGTCGGAGGAGGTTCTGCCGGAACAATAACAGCCAACCTGCTTGCAAGGAACCTGTACAAGGAGGTAACTTCCGGGAAAGTGGTTATAAACATGATCACTGACAATCCGGATCACACATATCAGCCCGGGTATCTCTATGTAGTCTTCGACAAGGTCAGGCCGGACGAGATTGTTAGAAAGCAGAAGGATCTGCTGGATCCGCACATTAATCTTTTTGTTGACCCTGCTGTAAAAATAGACAGGGATAACAGGGTGGTTGTTACAAAGAGCGGCAGGCAGTTTGATTATGACTATCTGGTTATCGCAACAGGCTCAAGGATAGTGCCTGAAGACATCCCGGGTCTTAAGGAAGGCAGCTACTGGTTCTATGACATGCAGAGCGCACTTAGGCTGAGAGAAGCGCTCATGAATTTCAACGGCGGAAAAATACTCCTGAGCATGGGCATACCTCATAAATGCCCTGTTGCGCCGCTGGAACTTACATTCATGATGTACGACTACTTTAAAGAGAGGAATATGCTGGACAAGGTGCAGCTGCACTACACATACCCGATCAACAGGCTTCATGTGCTGGAGCCTGTCAGCGACTGGACAATCGGAGAGTTTGAACGCAAAGGCATCAAGTATGACACATTCTTCAACATGGAAGAGATTGACCCAGCAAAAAATGTTATCAGATCCATGGAGGGTGATGAACTGGGCTATGACATGCTTATCACAATTCCACCTCACAAGGGCGCGCAGGTTATTGAGGATTCAGGCCTCGGCAAAAACGGCTGGGTATCTACTGACAGGAGAAAGCTCATCAATACAGGTTACGACAATGTATATGTTATTGGAGACACAACAGACATACCGATAAGCAAGGCAGGCTCTACTGCTCATTTCCAGTCTGATGTTGTTGCTGAAAGGCTCACCTCAATAATTTCCCAGGGTGATACGGTAATAGAATACGACGGCAAGGTTGTATGTTTTGTTGAGACAGGGTTTGATGAAGCCACATACATATGGTTCAACTACAATACACCGCCAAAGCCCACGCCTCCTTCAAGGATGCTCCACTGGATGAAGCTTGGATACAACAGGCTCTACTGGCTCACAGCCAGGGGGATACTGTAATGTCTGCGCCTAATTTTGACCCAAAGGCTGTTGAGGCGCTCAACGAACTGCTTGGCAGGGTGTCTGAACTGCAGAAGAGCGGCGCAATGGATGCGTTGCTGCAAACTCTTAAGGCTGTATCTCCTGCTGCTGAAGAGCAGAAACCTGCTGAGTCTTACTCTCTTGCTGACACAGTAAGGGAGCTGTCGAGTCCTGAAGTTATCAACTCGCTAAAGGAGCTCAAAGAGGTTTACAGATCAGGAAAGCTCAAGGATATATCCGAGGTTATGGATGTTATTCCACTTGTACTCAATACCCTGACCGAAAAGATGCTTGAACGCAACATCACAATGGGAGCTTCTTTGCTGAAGATAGCGAATGAAGCTGCTGATCCTGATATGATAGAGGCTGTCAGGGAGGTTAAGAACCTGCAGAAATCCGGCAATCTCAAGATACTCACAGAGTCTTCATATCTTGTCGGACTCATGGCCAATGTTGTTACAGACAGCATGGTGCAGCGGCTGGTGAGTGTGCTCTCGGCGTTTGTAGAAGAGGTATCCACTCCCCAGATGCAGGATATACTCAGGAGCATGACAAAGTGCATGACAAGGACGATTCATGAGTTTGTTAATGAGCCTCCTGCGCCGAGCATGTCGAATCTGCTCGGCCTTATGAGAGACCCTGAAGTGAGAATGGGTATGCTGTTTATGGCCACCATGTCCAAAAACATGTACCAGAGCCTGATGGAAAACTACAAATAACATATAACTTTTTGACAAAAAAGAGAGGGGAACGCTTCAGCGTTCCCCTCTCTTTCAATATCCGTGTTACCACATTATTGTTCTGTCAAAGGTCTCTATCATATCGAGCAGTTCATCAGCAGATTTTTCATTAAGACCGACAACAGCCACTTCATTGCCCTGTTTGTGCACTTCAATAATCTTTTTTGCTGTATCATCCAGGTCTGTTTTTATGATGTGTAGTATTTTCATTTTTCAGTGCCTTCCCCTCAGCATGGATCCACAAAGTCATACTCAAGCAGTTTGTTTGCAATATCTTCTGTTGAGATGTACTCTATGCCTTTGTTATCCGCGCAGTTTGTATATACGTTTAGCCCCATGTCCTGCACAAGCTCAAAATTGGCCTGCGTCTTTTCGTCTTCATCGATCTTCCTGTCGAGCACGAATATGTCTATTATGTCATCCATCATGATCAGGCCTGCGCTCATCCTGAATGTCTCTGCCTGTCTCTGTCTTGCGAGCATCGCTATTTTTCTGGGCATATTGCTGAACCTCCTTAAAACACCAGAACCCTGTCGCACTCGTTGTGCATCAGGGAATTCTGGTACTGGGTAGCTGATATTATGCTTGAAGGCAGACTGCTCTCATCCACCTTGTGGTTTTGAGAGCTGTAGTTGCAGAAGCTGACCTCGACTTTTTCCCTGCCGGCGTAATCGAGCAGTTTTTTGTTTTCGAGCAATTTTACTCCTTCATCAGTCATGAACAGGCGGATCGAGTGGCCTTTTTTGAGGGCAGCATCCGCCAGCGCGAATATGTTGCTGCTGAATTCCGATCTGGTTATCAAAAAACCTATATCCATAGCTCCTCCCTGAATATAATGAGTCACAAAAAACAATAGTGAATAGTATCATTATTAAAGCACTGGGGTTTAGTAAATGATAGGATGATTAAAAAAATTAATAATAAATACGGCCCGCATAATGCGGGCCGTCATTCAAATAAAGGGATGAGCCATCTTATACTATATAAATGACTCTGGGATGTGTTCCGAGCGACTCCTTGAATTTGAAGGTGTTGTATTTTGCGGTTGCTTTTACAATAAAGCTGTCAGGGTCTGAGATGTCGCCGAAAAATGTTGCATGCCCCAGGCATGTTGTCACACATCTGGGCAGCTTGCCTTTGTCTATCCTGTGCATGCAGAAGTGGCATTTTCTTGCATTGCCGATAGGCGAGCAAAAGTGATTTTTTCTGGCCCATTGCTTGCCGTACTCTTCTGATGCTTCAACCTCGTAAGTATTCTTCTTGAATTTGCCTGTATAATAATTGCCCACATCCGCCGAACGCGCACCGTATGGACAAGCGACAAGGCAGTAGCGGCATCCAACACATTTGTTGTAGTCAATAACAGTGATGCCGTCCTCGCGCTTGTATGTTGCCTTTACAGGGCATACTGCTGTGCACGGAGGTTTTTCGCACTGCATGCACGGCCTGGGCAGAAACCTTAGAGCCACATTCGGGAATGTGCCGATCTCTTCTTCTCTTACCGGTCTGTATTGTATGCCCGGAGGAGTCATATTCTCTGACATGCAGCCTGTTGTGCATGCGTGGCAGCCTATGCATTTTTTAAGATCTATGGCCATTGCCCACTGCCTGTCTTTCAAGGGTTTCTTGAGCGCTTTTTGCAGATCAGCTGTCATGATCTCTATTATGTTTTCAGTGTTCATGTTTGTCCTCCTCAGGCAGCAGGCCGGTCTTGTCAGCCAGCAGATACAGGAGTACAACAAGCGATATTGAGGCGATCACTACAAAAAACTCAACATGCGACGGCGTGTAGCTTACAATATCAGGTGTTGAATATGCCTTGAACACAGGAATCTGGAACCCGCCCATAACAAGGTCATGCCTTGTTTTAAACTGCGTTAGCATTATGAAAAGGCTTATGCCGATCATGCATTTTTGACATCTGATAAAGAAGGTGACAATGAAGGGTATGACCAGAGAGAATATAAGGCCGAACCATAATGTGTTGAAAAAAGCGAGCCTGAATATCTCGTATCCATCGGCTTGCGCATATACTCCTTCGATCAGTCTCCAGAATGTTGTGAGTATGGCAAGCCCGAGTCCGATTCTTATGGAGTTCCTGAATGGTCTCACATGTTTCTGAAAGTCTTCATCAGACTTGTAGTAGTGTGTTGACACCACTATGGTTGCAACAGCAGCTCCTGATAAAAAAGCTATCAGTAGAAAGTATATCGGCAGCAGGGCGCTGTAGTAGTATGGACGCTGCTCTACCATGCCAAAGAGACTGCCGAGCGTGCTGTGCGTGATGATGGCAACAATAAAAGCCAGCCACATCACCTTTTCAGAATGCTTGCCGCGTTTGTGGTTTATGAACTCTATAATTATAAGCGTAACGTATAACGAGTACCACACAGACATCCACCACATCGGTGACTTCGGCTGGGGCGAGAGGATGAAGTAAATCATCCTGTCCACGCGGCCCAGTTCAGTGGAAAGCGCTATCATGCCGATAAGTGCGGTGAATATGCCGAGAAAGAGCAGCCTTGTGCCGAACGGCGCGTATTCCTCCTTGTAAAATGTGTAGCCGAAAAAGTTTATAAAGGTGCAGCCCGTGCTTATGAGCACCAGATAAACATATGTTGTTATCTGTATTCCCCATGGCACCAGGTTGGATGTGTTTGTGACCGCGCCATGGCCTTCAAACAGTATCCTGATAACAGCATATGCGCCGAGCAGCACTCCAAGGAGTGAAACATAAAACAGCTTGCTCTTTCTGCTTGTGCCTTTGACAATATCTTTTAATCCCGATAGCACTGTATCTTTGTCCGGCAGGCTTATTCCGAATGTCATCATAATTGCGCCTCCCTTATTATCTTCACAAAATTGCCCCGCAGGGAAGTGCCGCCCATGATCGGATCAACTTTATATCTTGTTATAAGTTCGTCAGTGCCGATGCCTCTTTTGTTGGCCCTGCTTAATTCTGAAGCGTGCACACCGAACCCATGATACATATATACGCAGTCTTCTCTGAGGCGCTCTGTTATCTTCACTTTGATTTTGGTATCTGTTTTTACTCCATCCTGATTTGCGAGACGCACATATTCGCCCTTTTTGAGTCCGAGCCTTGCTGCCTGTTTTGAATTGATCCAGAGCTCGTTTTCAGGCACAAGGTCATCCAGCATGAAGTTGTTTGTTGTTCTTGAGAATGTGTGCAGCGGTGTCCTGCCGAACACGAGTCTGAAGTAGCCCTGTGGAGGCTGTTCATGTGCTGTGTATTTCGGCACAGGATCAAATCCTTTTTCCTTGAGCTGTTTTGAGTAGAGTTCTATCTTCTCTGACGGAGTGTTGAATACAGGCTGGTTCTGCTGGGAGATATACGGGTTCCAGTCGGTGCTGAGTTTTACAACTCCGTTTTTCCTGAGCTCATCAAAGCTTATGCCAGCTGCGTTGCAGCGTGCCTTGAGGTAATCTTCAATATCGGTCCACGGGAAGTATGCCTCAAGTCCGAGTTTCTTTGAGAGTTCCTTTGTTATCCACCATGATGGTTTTGACTCGAACATCGGCTTCATTGCAGGCACACGCAGGGCTGCTTCAAAATATTGGAACCTTCCTGTTGCTATGTCATCGTAGCGCTCCAGATATGTGCATTCAGGCAGCACAACATCAGCCCACTTCACAATATCCATTGGAAGCACATCAACTGCAACCATAAGATCGAGTTTCTTTATCGCATCTATCGTTTCTTTTGAGTTCGGCAGGGTTTTTATAAGGTTCGATCCATAGACTATCCATCCTCTGCATGGATATGGCTTGTTTGTTGTCACAGCTTCGCGTATAGCGTTTGTCACTGGCAGTAGTGCAAAGGGATACTCTCCGGTTATGGGTGGTTTTGTTTCTGGGTATTCCGGCAGCCCGGGGTAGGGCGGGACCTTGCCTTTTGCAGGCAGATAATATCCGCCTTCTCTGCCCCAGGATCCCATCAGTGCATTCAGTATGGCGATGGCCCTTGATCTCTGGGCGTCATCTCCGTTCCATACTGTAAATCTGCCTCCGGATATGCAGAGGTTGGGCTTGTGTTTTGACATCTGCCTCGCTATATCCGTGATGGTTGCAGCAGGTATCTCGGATAGTTTAGATGCCCACTCTGCTGAGCAGTCCTTAACAGCCTCTTTCAGGTCCTTGAGGCCTACAGCATATTTTGATATATACTCTTTGTCGTAAAGTTCTTCGTCAACAACTATCTTTATCCAAGCCAGAAGTATTGCCATATCAGTGGCAGGTTTTACCGGCAGCCACCAGTCTGCTTTTGATGCGATGTTGGACAAACGTGGATCAAGCACAACCAGCTTTGCTCCGTTGTTCAGCCCTGTCATAAGATCCTGCACCTGGCTGTTATGTGCATTTTCGCCAAGGTGAGAGCCGACTAGCACGATGAATCTGCTCTTGCTGAAATCATAATACTCAGGCGATCCGGTGTCTGAGCCATAGGTGAGATAGAAGCCCACATCTCGCGGGCCGCGGCACTGGGCAAATGATGGAGCTGCGTATGTATCACTCCCGAATGCCTTTAGCAGATGCTTCCAGAAACTGCCGCCTGTGCCGTGCGAAAAGAGCACAACAGACTCTGGCCCGTATTTCTGCTTTATATCATTCATTTTGTTGGCCACAAATCCGAGCGCTTCATCCCAGCTTACCTGCTTCCATTTGGGGTCACCGCGCTTGCCGGTATTGAGCATCGGATATTTAAGGCGGTCAGAGTCATAAAGAAGGCCAAGGCCTGCATTGCCTCTGCCGCAAAGTTTGCCTTTACCTCTATAACTCAATGGGTTGCCATCAATGGTTACAACCTTTCCGTTAACTGTTTTTGCCATCAACCCACAGTTCCAGAAGCAGAGTTCGCAGAAGTTTGGGTTGAATGAGGGGGGTGATGGGGGAGTGCTTTTGGACATTGCTGATACTGTTTTGAATACCGGGATTGATGATATTGCTGCAACTGTTGAACTGATTTTCAGAAAATCCCTTCTGCTGAGACTCATGGCCCCTCCAAGGGTTTAGAAGTTCATTAACTATTTAATTCTAACCTCTAAAGCTACAGTTGTCAATCAATCTGTGTAGTTCAATTTTAATTATAGTAAAAAAAAATAAAACTCGCTGTAATTAGACGATAGGCGATGCATATTCAAGGAGCTTACTATTAAAGCAACAGCGTAGCAACACGACCAGAGCACAGAGGCTGGAACACAGAAACAACTTGTAAAATACAAAGCAATCATAAAGGCAGGCAGCCCTGATTTCTTAATCCATAAATTTAGAAGGGATGAACTGTCCTCGTTCATGAGGCTAATAAAGGCAGATGGCCTTGATTTCCTAGGCTTGAAACTACCTTAGTGCAAGTGTTGATGTTTGATAGACATTAAAGCAATATCCAGATATAAAGCCTCAGTCTCCCGCTTCGACTCCCGACTGAGTAACAGTTACCCGTGACAAGCTACGGAAATCAAGCCACCTGCCTTTATTAAAAACAAAAGAAACAAGGAAAAGAAGGGATGGACTGACTTGAGAGATTTAGGCTGTGTTTTGGTAACACTACTTTGCGAAGA
>JAJFVG010000007.1 GCA_021371915.1 Nitrospiraceae bacterium | reverse complement strand
TGCGCAGGTCTTCCTTAACGCTGCTCTTCTGCTCAAAGGAGTGCATGGAAGACATTTTTATGTCAGAGCCGGATATAATCATCTCGATTTATTTATCGGGGATTTTTTGTGAAAATTGACTCTGTTGTTTTATATGGTTTTTTGCTTCAAATGCCCTATTGGCAGGGATTTGAGAGGTTTTGAAGTGAGTCTGATCAGGATAGGTGAGACAATCATAATATTTGTAATCAGGGTGGAGTCTTGCAAAAAATATTTTTATGCGTAAAACTAATGCCATGGTATCACAGAGAACAATAAAAAAGGCCGGCATAATATCTTTAATAGTATTTATTGTTTTTTCAATTATTGGTTTTTTTGTTCTGCCGCCTGTTATCAAATCAGTGCTTGCTGACAAGCTGTCAGAAGCCCTTCACAGAAATATATCCATCGGCAGCATAAAGGTCAATCCCTACACACTCTCTGTAACTATCAATGATGTGGTAATAAAGGAGCGCGATTCGTCAGATAATTTTCTGACTTTCTCCAAACTGTATCTTAATCTGAACAGCTTCTCCGCGGTCAGGAGCGGCATAGTGGTGGATGAGATATACCTTGAGAACCCATCAGTCAGGATCGTGAGAAGGGATGCGCAGACATACAACTTTTCTGATCTAATTAAAAAAACAGATGAAAAAAAGCCCAAGGATAAACCATTCAGATTTTCGATCAACAACATACAGCTTGCAGGCGGCAGGGTTGAGTTTATTGATGAACTCAAAAACACCAGGCATCATATAAAGGATATTGTCATCACCCTGCCGTTTGTCTCGAACAGGGCATATTATGTGGAGACATACATCGAGCCGCACTTCTCGGCTGTTATCAATGACACGCTCTTTATCATGCAGGGCAAGACAAAGCCTTTTGCAAACTCAATGGAAACAGAGCTCAATCTGAATGTAAAGAATATCGATCTGCCGTACTATCTTGCGTATCTGCCTGCAAGGCCAAAGGCAAAGATAGAGTCAGCCCTGTTCAGCACAGCAGCAAGGATATCGTATAAACAGTACAAGGACAAGCAGCCGTCGCTCAGCATAACAGGCGACTTCAATCTGGACAAGCTGTCCATAAAGGACGCAAAAAACTCAGGCATGGTATCTGTGCCTTCTATTGCGCTTAACATCGACTCATCCGAACTTATGGAGAAGAAAGTCCACATAGCGAAGTTTATTGTGGATTCGCCGTTCATAAATGTGGTCAGGAGTGCTGACAGCATTAATCTGATGGATCTTATGCTGCCAAAATCAGCTGAGGCGCAAAAGTCTGCTGCTGCCGGGAAAAAGGATGAGGCAGGTCAAGGCGCAAAACAATTTATAGTTGAGGCAGCCGATGTACAGCTCAGATCAGGCAGAGTGGCCTTCTCTGACAGCAGCCTTGCCAGGCCGTTCAAGACAGAGTTGAAAAAGATCGATGTTGCAGTGACAAACTTCTCAAACCAGGCTGATGCTGGTTCGCAGTACAAGGCATCACTCGAGACTGAATCTAACGAAAGGCTTAACCTTTCAGGCTCATTTGTCCTGGCACCTTTTTCTGTTGACGGAGAGGCTGGCATAAAGTCTGTTCCCCTGGCAAAGTACAGGCCTTATTATGAGGACAGGCTGAACTTTGATATTGAATCAGGCATGCTCGACCTTTCAGCAGCATATTCTGTGTCTGAGAAAAGGAGAACGATCAGCTCACTCAGCGCTGATCTCAAGGCCCTTGTCCTGAAAAAACGCGATGCAAACGAGCCGTTTGTCTCCATTGCATCAACAAGCCTCAGAAAGAGCGAGATAGACCTTTCAGCCAGGAGCATAAGGCTTGGAGAACTCCGCACATCGCAAGGCATGGTCAGGATCATAAGATCAAAAGACAGCAGCATGAATCTTCAAAACCTTATTGCATCAAAGCAGCAGGCTGTATCTGCGCAGGACACTGCTGTTGAGAAGCAGAAGGATGCGCAGCCTGATGCACCGTGGATGTTCAGCGCCGGACTTTTGAAGGCTTCCGGATATCAGGTGGAGTTTGAGGATAACAGCACATTCATGCCTGTGAAAACAAAAGTGTCTGACATTGAGCTGAGTGTAAAAAATATCTCGACAAAAAAAGAGAGCAAAGGGGAATTTTCAGCTGCTCTCAAACTTAATGATACAGGCAAGATAGAATCATCAGGCATTGCCGGTCTTGAGCCGATGACGGTTGATGCAAAGATCAACGCCAACAGCATAGGCATCAGCCCGTTTCAGCCGTACTTTACTGACAAGTTCCGGGTGCTTGTAACAAGAGGAGACATCTCTGCAAGCGGCAGCATGTCAGGCTCGTATGAAAAGGGAAAGGAGCCAGCAGGTCTGTTCAAGGGCGAGGTGGTTGTTACTGACTTTGCGACTGTCGAGAAGGCCGGTGCAGCTGATTTTCTCAAATGGAATGCACTGGCACTGAGCGAGATGGAAGTCAGCATGAACCCCAACAGGGTGATTATCAACAAGGTGAGCCTCACGGACTTTTATTCCAAAATAGCCATAAATTCTGACGGCACCAGCAATCTGCAGAAAATGATGGCAGACAAAAGCAGAACAGCAGCTTCCAAAACAGCAGCTGCCAAAACAGAGCCGGCTCCAAAACAACCCGAACCTGTTAAAAAAGAGTCTGAGCCTGGCGGCTTGAAGACAGAAGTGAGGGTTGACCAGATAACCATGCAGGCAGGCACAATAGATTTTTCCGACAACTTCATTAAGCCGAGCTACGCAGCAAGGCTTACAGAGATAGGCGGCAGCGTTTCAGGCATAACAATGGACAGGAAAAAACCTGCTGATCTTAACCTGCGGGGAAAGTTCGACCAGTACGCTCCGCTCGAAATAACAGGCAAGCTGTATCCGTTCCCTGATGATCTTTTTATCAATCTTGATTTCAGGTTCAGGGACATGGACCTCAGCCCAGTAAGCCCTTATTCAGGCAAATACATCGGATACCACATACAGAAGGGCAAGCTCAATTTCGACCTGAAGTACAGCATAGTAAAGCGCAAACTTGAAGCCCAGAACAACATACTGCTGGATCAGCTCACGCTTGGCGAAAGAGTCGACAGCCCCACAGCCACCAAGCTGCCTGTGAAACTCGCCATAGCGCTCTTGAAGAACAGAAAGGGCGAGATAGACCTGGACGTGCCTGTGTCAGGCAGTCTTGATGATCCCAAGTTCAGCGTAGGCAGCATCATCCTCAAGGTGATCGTGAACCTTCTGGTAAAAGCAGCGACTTCTCCATTTGCGCTTCTTGGCGCGCTCTTTGGAGGCGGCGAGGAGCTGAGCTACATGGAGTTTGATTACGCTTCTTCAGCAATAACCGCTGCTGATGCGAAAAAACTGGATAATCTTGTGAAGGCGCTTGCTGACAGGCCCGGCCTGAAGCTCGAGATCGAAGGATATGTTGATGCTGAAAAGGATAAGGCAGCGCTTGTGCAGCTCACATTCCAGCGCAAGATCAAAGCCCAGAAGCTGAAGCAGCTGGCAAAGACCGGCGCTGTAAGCGTAAAGCTCGATGATATAAAAATCGATCAGAAGGAGTATGCTGATCTTCTAAAAGCTGCTTATAAGGAAGAGAGATTCCCCAAGCCCAGAAATATTATAGGCATGGCAAAGAGCCTGCCCGGACCTGAGATGGAGAAACTGATGCTCACGCATATAAAGATAACCGAGGATGATCTGCGGCAGCTCGCAAAAAGCCGCGCATCAGCTGTGAAGGACTATATAATAAAGTCCGGCAAGGTGGAGCAGCAGAGGGTCTTCCTGATAGAGACAAAATCCCTTGCGCCTGAAAAGAAGCAGAAGCTCAAGGACAGCAGGGCAGAGTTCAAGCTGAAGTAAGCCTTTTGACGACAGATTATTTCTTGGAGTATTTTGCGGATATGCTGAAATCCACGCGCACATGCCCGGGGCCGCCGTTGCCGCGACAATGAAGCTCTCCGCTTCCTGACGGGAGACGTTTTTTTGCCATCTTCGAGACAGCAGGGGCGAGATCAAAACCGCCGTTTGTGCATTCGCTTTTCATGCACTCCATGAAAAAGTAGGCAGCGCTGCTGGGGTAGAAATTTATTGTTCTTTGCATGTATGAGTCATCACAACCTTTGTGGTAATAGTTCATCTTGATAACCATCGAAGATACATGCGGATAGACATCTGACATCAGGCCTGCATCAATCCTGTTCTGTTTTCTTTCCACGCGTTCAGCATTTTTCTCTTTTTTAATCACCAAAACCCTCCCATGGATTACTGAACAATAGTTTTAAACCATAGTAGACATACTAAAGCTGCAAAGACGGAATGCCTGCTGCCAAGTATTTCTGTTGTCAGAACATCCTGAAATTAATAGGTAGTTTAACATATTTGGCTGAAAAAGGGCTGTGCATGGCGCTGGAACCCTTGATAGCAGGGGCTTTAAGCTCTTTTTTGTTTTGACATTTGGTTTTGCAGCGTGGTATAAAGAGCTATTACCGCGGGCAGTTGCGGTGTTCAGTAAGCCGTATGACCGGCTTGAAGGAGGGTTTGTTTCTTATGTCTTTTGAAGGAAAGGTGAAATGGTTTAACGAGTCAAAGGGGTATGGGTTCATCCAGCAGGACAATGGCCAGGAGGTATTTGTCCACTATTCAGCGATCAAGAATGAAGGATTCAAGACATTGGCTGAAGGGCAGAGGGTGAAATTCGACATTGTCGAGGGCGACCGCGGCGTAAAAGCTGCCAATGTTGAAAAGATATAGTACAAACCAATAAACAATCTCAGGGCCTGCTTCAGCAGGCCCTTTTTATTTCTCCTGCGCTCTTTTCTATGCAATGGCTTTTCCTGTATCCTAAGTAATGCGCCTGCCTAAATGGATAAAATCCTCATGTTCAGCCCGCATCTCGACTCAACGGCCTATGAAGTCACTGCTTAAACAATACGGCGTAAAGACCGTGTGCGAAGAGGCCAGATGCCCCAACAAGTCAGAGTGCTTCAGCCAACCTTCTGCTGCGTTCATGATACTCGGAAGCAGCTGTACCAGAAACTGCGGCTTCTGCTCTGTTGAGCATAGCGTTCCAGTGCTGCCTGATCCTGAGGAGCCCGGCCGCATTGCCGCTGCTGTTCAGGGTATGGGGCTGCATTATGCTGTGATAACCTCTGTAACGCGTGATGATCTTGATGATGGGGGCGCATCGCAATTTGCATTGACCATAGCTGCTCTAAAATCTCTCTGCCCTGATGTAAGGATAGAGGTGCTGATACCGGATTTCAGAGGCAATGCTGATGCGCTGAAATGTGTTATTGATGCAGGGCCTGATGTGCTTAATCATAATATTGAAACAGTCAGCAGGCTATACAGCAATGTAAGGCCGCAGGCAGTCTACAGCCGCTCGATCGGGCTGCTCAACGCTGCAAGGCATATGGCTCCTGACATCAGGACAAAGTCAGGCTTTATGCTGGGGCTTGGCGAGACGCAGGATGAAGTGATGGAACTGATGTCTGATCTGCGGGCTGCGGGCTGCAGCCTGCTCACAATAGGCCAGTATATGAGGCCTGCAAAAAAAAATATCCCTGTTGTAGAATACATAAAGCCGGAGGTTTTTGAAGCCTACGGAGAGCTGGCGCTTGAGATGGGGTTTGAATATGCAGCCTCAGGCCCTATGGTCAGAAGCTCGATGAACGCGCATGAAGCGTTTTACAATGTCCGGAACAGAGACCTGGTTTGATCTTGTTAATAAGACACAGGCGATTTATGGAGGAGATGATTGATGTTCGAATTTAACAGGATCAAAAGGCTGCCGCCTTATGTTTTTGCCATTGTCAACAACCTTAAGATGGAGTCAAGAAGAAGGGGTGAAGACATAATCGACCTTGGGATGGGCAACCCGGACATGCCCGCGCCGCAGCATGTTATAGACAAACTCTGCGAGGCATCGAGGAATCCGAAAAATCACAGGTATTCCGCATCAAGGGGCATAACGCAGCTCCGGGTTGCAATAACCGAATGGTACAAGAGGCGCTATGATGTTGATCTTGATCCTGAATCAGAGACTGTTGTAACAATAGGTTCAAAAGAGGGGCTTTCGCACCTTGCACTTGCGACGATACAGCCAGGCGATGTTGTCATGACGCCGACGCCTGCGTATCCCATACATCCGTACAGCGTTATCATTGCAGGCGGAGAGATAAGGAGCATACCGATCGGAGAAGGCATAAACTTTTTTGACGAGATGGAGAGGGTCTTCAAGACAACATGGCCGAGGCCCAAGATGCTTATAATGAACTTCCCGCACAACCCCACTACAATGACTGTAGATGGGCTGGAGTTTTTCACAAAGATTGTTGATTTTGCAAAAGAGAATAATGTGATAGTTATTCATGACTTTGCGTATTCTGATCTGGTGTTTGATGACTACAAGGCCCCGAGCTTTTTGCAGGTTCCTGGCGCAAAGGATGTTGGAGTTGAGTTCTTCTCTCTCACAAAAAGCTATTCCATGGCAGGATGGAGAGTCGGCTTCTGCGTGGGCAATAAAGAAGTTGTCGGAGCGCTTACCAAGATAAAGAGCTATCTTGATTACGGCATGTTCCAGCCCATCCAGATCGCAAGCATAGTTGCGCTCAGAGGGCCGCAGGACTGTGTTGAGGATTTCAGGAAGATATATGAATCCAGAAGGAATGAGCTCATAAAGGGGCTTAACAAGGCAGGATGGAGCATAGAGCCTCCAAAGGCTACAATGTTTGCATGGGCCAGGATACCTGAGCAGTTCAGGCAAATGGGTTCGCTGGAGTTCTGCAAGTTCCTTATCAATGAGGCCAAGGTTGCTGTCTCTCCGGGCATCGGCTTTGGCGAGGGCGGAGATGAATATGTGCGTTTTGCCCTTGTTGAAAATGAGCACAGGATAAGACAGGCTGTAAGCGGAATAAAAAAGGCGCTATCAAAAGGCGCATAGGGGATAACTGAGATGGCTAAAAAGAGCATAGGTGTTGGAATTATAGGCTTCGGCACGGTCGGCACAGGCACTGCAAAGACTCTTATCGAAAATGCAGCTGTGATAAAGCAGAGAACAGGCCTGGATATCACTCTGAAAAAGATTGCTGATCTTGACACCACGCGCGACAGGGGCGTAAAACTGCCTGCCGGAGTGCTCATCAATGATGCCAAGGCTCTTATCAACGACCCTGAGATAGATATTGTTGTTGAACTTATGGGGGGCATACACCCTGCAAAGGAGTTTATGCTACAAGCCATAAAGAACGGCAAGCATGTTGTCACAGCAAACAAGGCGCTGCTTGCCACAGAGGGTAACGAGCTGTTTGCAGAGGCGCGCAGCAAGAGCGTTGAGATAGGGTTTGAGGCTGCTGTTGCAGGCGGCATCCCGATAATAAAGGTGCTGCGCGAAGGCCTTATCGCAAACAACATCCTCGCTGTATATGGAATTATCAACGGCACATCGAACTATATCCTCACAAAGATGACCTATGAAAAGGTTGAATTTGCTGATGCGCTAAAAGAGGCGCAGGCGCTCGGATACGCTGAGGCTGATCCGACATTTGATGTCGAGGGCATAGACACCGCGCACAAGCTCACAATACTCTCTTCTCTTGCCTATGGCATAGAGCTTTCGTACAACAGCGTTTACAAAGAGGGCATCACAAGGCTGACTGCCCAGGATATAGAGCTGGCATCAGAGCTCGGCTACAAGGTGAAGCTGCTCGCAATAGCAAAGGCATCGGACGGAAAGATCGAGATGCGCGTTCATCCCACCATGGTGCCGCATGAATATCTCATATCAAAGGTCGACGGCGTGTTCAATGCGGTGTTTGTCGAAGGCGATGCTGTCGGCTCCACTCTTTACTATGGCAGGGGCGCAGGAGACATGCCCACAGGCAGCGCTGTGGTTGCTGACATAGTTGATATAGCCCGCAATATAGCATCAGGCAGCGAGTGCAGGGTGCCGGGCATAGCAGCAGGCAGCTCAGGCATGAAGATAAAGAGCATAGAGGATATTGAGAGCATGTACTACTTCAGGTTCTCTGCGCTCGATGAGCCCGGAGTGCTTTCGAAGATATCCGGCATACTCGGCAGCCGCAACATAAGCATAGCGTCTGTCATACAAAGAGGCAGGAGCAAAGATGGAGGGTCAGTGCCGCTTGTGGTGCTGACGCACCGCGCCAGGGAAAAAGACGTTATCAGCGCGGTAAAAGAGATCGACGGACTGCCTATTGTAGTGGACAAGACGCTCTTCATAAGGGTTGAAGGCCGCGAATCCTGATTCATAAAATCCGGTGGCAAGCTGCATATGCAGCTTGCCACCGGCCGCTTCAAACACGGAGCCAGCAATGAATATGGAGTTCACTCCTGATCAGCTCCAGAGGTACCATCGCCAGATGATACTGCGCGAGCTCGGCGCTGCAGGCCAGCAGAAAATATCAGATGCAAAGGTCTTTATCGCAGGGGCAGGAGGTCTGGGCTCTCCTGCGGGTTATTACCTCGCAGCAGCAGGCATAGGCACACTAGCGATAGCTGACAACGATCTTGTTGAACTGAGCAACCTGCAAAGGCAGATAGCCCACAATACCGAGCGCATAGGCATGTTGAAGTCTGACTCTGCGCAGTCAACATTCAAAGCGCTTAATCCTGAAGTGAATATCATAAGCATCACGCAGCGCATAATCGCAGAGAATGTTGCGGAACTGATAAGGGATTTCGATATTGTTGTCGACTGCACTGATAATTTTGCTGTCCGCTACCTGCTCAATGATGCGTGCGTGCTGATGAACAAGCCGCTTGTGAGCGGAGCTGTGGCCGGGTTTAAGGGCCATCTGACAACTATAATCCCTGGGCAGGGCCATTGCTTCAGATGTATTTTCGAGGAGATGCCTCCGGACGCTGAGGAGCCATCATGCCGCCAGGCAGGGGTGCTGGGCGCTTTTGCAGGAGTGATCGGTGCGATGCAGGCAATGGAGGTGCTCAAGCTTGTAACAGGCGCGGGCGAGCCGCTGAAAAATACGCTGCTCATCTATGACGGATTGAAGTCTGAGTTCAGAAGGGTGAATGCGCCGAGAAACAAAGACTGCCCTGTGTGCGGAGATGATCCGTACATAACCATACCGGGCTGCTAATGAGACTGCCATGAAAAGACTGATTCTGCCTGCGGATATATTTTACGAAATGCTTGAGCACTGCATCGGATGTCTGCCTGATGAAGGCTGCGGCATACTGGCAGGCAATGACAGCAGAATATCCAAAATCTATAAAATGACCAACACTGACAGCTCGCCGGTAAGCTATATGATGGACCCTTCAGAACAGTTCAGGGTGATGAAGGATATCAGGAAAAATGGTCTTCAGCTTGCTGCTATATTCCATTCACACCCTGTTTCAGAGCCAAGGCCTTCACAAAAGGACAGGGAACTTGCCTTTTATGATGACGCAGCCTATGTGATAGTGGGGCTTTCTTCAGGTCTGCCGCATGTAAGAGCGTATATGATAAAGGAATCAGGCGTCTCTGAACTGCCGGTTGAGGTCATTTAGCCGACTGCTGCAGATTATTGAATAATAATTCAAAAACAGTATTCCTCCCTTGTCTTTCCGTTAATACAGGCAAAACTGCTGTTTGGCTTTAATTTTTCAGAGGGTTTAAGATAAAATACAGCTTAAAACAAGAATATCATATTGTATATATATGAGTATTATGCGGAGATCAAGGAGGGAAGATGGGTTTTGTAAGAGGACTTAAATGCAGAGAATGCGGCAGGGAGTACCCTGTTGATCCCATATATGTCTGCGAATTCTGTTTCGGCCCGCTAGAAGTTGCATACGACTACAAGAAGATCAAGAGGGTGCTGACCAAAAAGAACATACTCAAACGCGACAAGAACCTCTGGAGGTACAAAGAACTTCTGCCGATTGACGGCGAACCGCAGGTGGGGCTCAACTCAGGCTACACACCGCTTGTGAAGGCAGACAACCTGGCAAAGGTGCTGGGCGTAAAAGAGCTTTATATCAAGGATGATACTGTTGCCCATCCCACGCTCTCGTTCAAGGACAGGGTTGTAGCTGTTGCTCTCACAAAGGCAAAGGAGTTCGGGTTTGACACAGTTGCCTGCGCTTCCACAGGCAACCTCGCCCATTCGGTATCAGCGCACGGTGCAAAAGCAGGATTCAAGAGATTCGTCTTCATACCCGCCTCGCTGGAACCCAGCAAGATAGTAGCATCGCTTATATATGCGCCGAATGTAATAGCTGTTGACGGAAACTATGACGAGGTCAACAGGCTGTGCAGCGAGATAGCGAACAAGTACAAATGGGCATTTGTGAACATAAATATCAGACCCTTTTATGCTGAAGGGTCAAAGACCCAGGGATTTGAGATAATCGAACAGCTCGGCTGGCAGGCTCCGGACAATGTTGTTGTTCCATGCGCCAGCGGCTCGCTGCTGACAAAGGTATGGAAGGCCTTCAAGGAGTTCAAGGAGATAGGCATCATAAAAGAACTCGACACAAAGATGTTCGCTGCGCAGGCAACAGGCTGTTCTCCTATATCGGCTGCCATCAAGCAGGGCACTGATGTTATAAGGCCTGTAAAGCCGAATACAATCGCAAAGTCGCTTGCCATCGGCAACCCTGCTGACGGTTTTTACGCGTCGCAGGTTGTGAAGGAGAGCGGAGGCTACGCAGAGGATGTGTCTGACGATGAGATTGTAGAGGGCATAAAGCTGCTCGCGAGCACTGAGGGCATATTCGCAGAGACAGCAGGCGGCGTTACCATAGCTGCTGCAAAGAAGCTGATCCAGCAGGGGTACATAGGTAAAAATGATACAACTGTTGTCTGCATAACAGGCAACGGCCTCAAGACACAGGAGGCCATTGTCGGCAAGACAGCTCAGGTGCACAGCATAAAGCCCAAACTAGAGGCCTTTGAAGAGGTGCTCAAAAACATCCGTTAGAGCCCGCTTGTTTTTTTTGGTTTGACAAAGATCAACAAAAGAATGTGTATGGAGGTGATTTTGATGGCAGTTAAGGTGAGAATACCGACCCCCCTGCAGAAGCTTACACAAGGCAGGGAGGAGGTTGAGGCAAAGGCAGGCTCTGTAGTGGATGTGATATCTGATCTTGATGCGCAGTTCCCCGGACTCGGTGAAAGGATATCTGAAAACGGCAAGGTCAGGAGATTCGTAAACATATATTTGAATGAAGAGGATATAAGATTTCTTCAGGCAGAGCAGACTGCTGTGAAGGACGGAGACGAGGTCTCCATAATACCCGCCATAGCCGGCGGCAGCAGCAGGTAAGACAATATCCGGAAGAAGCCGGCAGCCCTGCTGATCAGTGCAGAGCAAAGTGCCGGCACCATGGAGGACATAATGAAGATGAGGGTTAAGCTTACATTTCCCCAGAACCTTATCAAGGAACCGGTGATATTCACAATGTCAAAGCAGTTCGAGGTTATGCCGAACATAAGGCGCGCAAGGGTTACTGACACTGTCGGAGAGATGATCCTTGAGCTGGATGGGCAGGAGTCCAATGTGAACGAAGGCGTGCAGTATCTTCGTGATCAGGGAGTTGAGGTTGAGCTTATAGAGGGAGATATCGTCGAATAGACGGTCAGAAGGGCCGGTTCCCGACCTTATGGAAGGGAGCGGCAAATCAAAAAACGGAGAGTTTATGCAAATTGGAGAATGTCGAAGTTCCGGATTGGTATGGAAGGGTATAATCGATCGCTACAGAGATTTTTTTCCTGTCTCTGAATCCACCCCTGTTGTTACGCTTCACGAAGGCAATACGCCGCTGATCAAAGCAGTCAATCTGCAGCAAAAACTAGGTCTTGATCTCGATATTTATCTCAAGTTCGACGGCGCAAACCCGACAGGCTCTTTCAAGGACAGGGGCATGACGCTTGCACTCTCAAAGGCTGTTGAAGAGGGAGCAAAAGCGGTTATATGCGCATCAACAGGCAATACATCGGCATCGGCAGCTGCGTACGCAGCGCGTGCCGGCATAAAGGCCATTGTGCTGATACCCGAAGGCAAGATAGCGCTCGGCAAACTCGCCCAGGCACTTATACACGGGGCGCATGTCCTCCAGATAGAAGGCAATTTTGACGAGGCTCTTAACATAGTCAAAGAGGTGGTCCGCAATTATCCGATCACCCTGGTAAATTCGATCAACCCGTTCAGAATAGAGGGGCAGAAGTCTGCTGCGTTTGAGGTGTGCGACTATCTTGGCTGCGCACCGCAGTATCACGCTCTGCCTGTCGGCAACGCGGGCAACATAACAGCCTACTGGAAAGGATACAGGCAGTATAAAGAGAGCGGCAAAACATCTTCCCTGCCTGTGATGCTCGGGTTTCAGGCTGCAAATGCAGCGCCCATAGTTTTGGGCAGGCCAGTTGAAAAACCGGAGACAATAGCAACAGCAATAAGGATAGGCAATCCTGCAAGCTGGCAGGGAGCTGTGGCTGCAAGGGATGAGTCAAAGGGCAGGATAGATGCTGTTACTGACGAAGAGATCCTCGCTGCTTACAGGGCGATCGCTTCTTGCGAGGGGATATTCTGCGAGCCTGCATCAGCAGCCTCTCTCGCAGGCGTTATAAAGCTGCATAAGGAAGGCTATTTCAGCAAAGGTTCATCTGTTGTCTGCACACTGACAGGCCACGGCCTAAAAGACCCTGACACGGTATTCAAGGCAGCAGGAGAGACCACAAAAATAAAAGCTGACTACAACGCAACAAGGGATATCTTAGAAAAGATACTATGAAATACGTTGTTATCATAGGCGATGGAATGGCTGACAGGCCGCTTGAGAGCCTTGGCGGGCTCACGCCTCTCATGAAGGCGCGCACTGACAATATGGACAGGCTCGCGCAGCAGGGAGTTGTCGGCACTGTAAGGACAGTGCCTGAAGGATTCCATCCCGGCTCTGACGTGGCCAACCTGAGCATAATGGGCTACAATCCTGCCCAGTACTACTCAGGCAGGGCGCCGCTGGAGGCTGCTAGCATAGGCGTATCGCTCGATGAGCATGATGTTGCCTACAGATGCAATCTGGTTACTCTCAGGTTCACAGGACAGGACAATGTTGCTGTTATGGATGACTACAGCAGCGGACATATAACAACCGAAGAGGCGCAGGACATAATTGCGGTGCTTCAGGATGAACTCGGCACAAACTCGATATCATTTTATCCCGGCGTCAGCTACAGGCATCTTATGGTCTGGAAGAACGGCGATGCTGACATAAAGACTGTGCCTCCGCATGACATCCTAGGCAAGGAAGCAGCGCCATATATGCCTTCAGGCAGAAAGAGCGAAGTGCTGAAGGACCTTATGGCCCGCTCGGTAGAGATACTGCAAGCTCATGTTGTGAACAAGAACAGGATAAACAGCAACAAAAAACCTGCCAACAGCATATGGCTGTGGGGCCAGGGACGCAGGCCCAAGATGCCTACATACATGGAAAAGTATGGGATAAAAGGCGCGCTCATATCTGCGGTAGACCTTACAAAGGGCCTTGGCATATATGCAGGGTTCAAAGTTCTTAATGTGCCTGGCGCAACAGGATGGATAGACACAAATTATGAGGGCAAGACAGAGTACGCGCTCAACGCGCTTGAGGATGCGGATTTTGTCTACCTGCATGTA
>JAJFVG010000143.1 GCA_021371915.1 Nitrospiraceae bacterium | reverse complement strand
ACTTCAGGGATGATATTGATATAGAGACAGCCACAGAGGTGATTCTCGGCATGATAAAATCATCAGTAAGCAGCGACCGCTTTTCTGACAACTCGCATGCCATGCTTTTTGATATTACACTGAACGGCATTGGAAAATAGCACCTGCTATTATTCTACTGTTATGGCCTGAACAGGACAGTTTTCCGCAGCAGCCTCGCAGCAGCCCACAAATTCACAGGCCTCTGCATCAATTACTTCAGACTTACCTGTAATCTCGTTCAGATGAAACACTGCAGGGCATATCTCCTCGCACCTGCCGCAGCCTATGCAAATGTCTTCATCAACCAATACGTTCATCAATAAACCTCATTAAAAGTATCCGGAAAAATTTCTGCAAGCAGATGCAGGCAGCTGTCAGCCGGCCTGCTCTATTATCATAGCGCACAGGAGAGGTAACATTATTTCATGATGTCCCGTAAGGGCAATGCTTCTGCCGCCTTCAAGCGTGGGCCTTCTGAGCACATTTTCACGCGGCCGGTAGTGCTGTATGAAGTCCATATTGATTGTTGTGAAATTATCAACCTTATTACCCAGGTTTCTTGCTGTGGCGAGTGCTTTTAAAAACACCTCGGGCAGCAAAACAGCGGATCCGAGATTAATGTAAACTCCGGCCTGAAGGTCAGCAACTACAGATGTAAACAGCCTGAAGTCCCTGAGACTGCCCTCTCCTATTGCAGCGCCGTCAGCCTCGGGATGCATATGAACGATATCCGCGCCCAGCGCGACATGCACGGTCATTGGTATTTCTTTTTTAAATCCTGCCCTGAATATGCTTTTGCTGCTGAATTCAAGATTTGAGCTGTCAATAAAGCGGCCCATCGCTTCTCCAATACCTGTGCCAGAGGCAACGCCTTCATTTATGGCCCTGTTTACATTGCTGCCTGTCTCTTTTGCCATGCCGAAAGAGCCGTCCCCAAGCTCTGCTGCAACATCTTCTGATGTTCTGCCCATATACGCCAGCTCAAAATCATGAACAATGCATGCGCCGTTGCATGCCACGGCTGTTATGATCTGCCTGTCTATCAGGTCTATGATCAAAGGAGAAAGGCCCACTTTTATGGGGTGCGCGCCCATGCCCAAAATAACAGGCCTGCTCTGCTGCCTCGCTTTTACTATCGCTGATGCAACAGCCTTTATATCATCAGCAGCCAGAAAGCCTGGTAGGCTGCTGATAAACTCAGAGAAACCAGCGCCTTTTTTGTGCGGCCGGGCAGCAGCATCAGAAGAGACCTTGCTCAATCTCTCTTTTGCGGAATAGGTTTTCAGCCCTTTTATCTCGATGGGTCTGTATTTCATATCCGAAATTTTAGCATAAATATTGATTTTCTTGTAAGATTTGTGCTATTTTTTATGTCTTGAAGAAGCAGCAATGTACTATTGCGCTTTCCCCGCAAGGGTTAATAAGGAGGAAAATACATTGGCAGGTAAAGCCGCACCAAAAAAGAATCTCTCAGCCATCAAAAGGGCGCGTCAGGCTGAAAAGAGAAATGAACGCAACCAGGCAGGCAAGACAAAGATAAAAACCTATGCAAAAAAGGTCGAGGCTGCTGTAAAAACAAAAGACAAGACCCAGGTTGACAGTGTGCTCAAAGAGGCTGCAAAGGTTATCAGTTCAGCAGCATCAAAGGGCATAATACACAAGAACACAGCTTCAAGAAAGATTTCGAGACTGGCTAAAAAAGCCAACACTGTAAAAGCGTAAGCAAGTAATCAGCCTTGCTTTAACAGCTTGTAAAGCAGGTCATCCATAACAAAGCTGCGCGAGCTCTTGAGACCAAGGTCAGCATCATGCAGCAGACTGAACAAATTATGAGGAGCGTTCATACCGCTCCTTTTTTGTTGTCCTGAAAAACCGCTCATCTGCCTCGCATAATGATAGTTGAGCGCGCCGAGCAGCATTTCAGCTCCCTGCTGCCTGTTTAGCCTTTCATATATCCTGAAGACAGCGCGGTTGTCTTTTTTGGCAAGCGCATCCGTAAGGTCAAAAGCAGAATATTCAGCGCCAGCGTAGAGGATATCCTTAAGCGTATCCTTGTCCACAGAGCTGCCATGTTCAAGAGCTGAAGCAGCTTTTTCTATTTCAGCATGAAGCATTCCGAGATCAGTGCCTGCTGATTCTATAAGGTACTCCACTGCCTCGTCACTGAAGCTGATGCCTTTTTGCTGTGCCTCTGCCTTGACCCATGCAGGCAGATCCCTTCCGCTGACTGCAAGCGGTATAACCTTTATTGCCTTCATCACTGCTGCATCGAACAGCTTTGGCGCCTGCCCCTCAAACAGCAGTATCATCAGGCAGGACGGACTAGGCGCAGCAAGGTATGCTTCGAGTTTTTTTGCTTCAGCTTTTTTGAGCTTCTGCAGACCGCGAATCAGCACTACCCTTCTTGGATTGAAAAAGGGCAGGGTGTTGGCTATATCGATGATAGCTTCTATGCTCGCATCTGTGTCTTTAAGGTCAAATGAGTCGAGGTTAAACCCGTTCTCATCCGAAAACAGAGCCTTGACCTGTGCTGCTGCTTCATAGAGCAGAAAGTCATCAGCAGAGTGAAGCAGATAGCATGGAGAGGGGAATGAGTCGCCAAGCTCTTTTTGAAACTGTTTTATGCTCATCAGTATCTCACTGAAGCAGGTTTTTTTACAGCATCAGGATAAGCATCGTACAGCAGCAGCCTATTGAGCCTGATAAGCTGAAAGCCTCCTGGAGAGCTTGCGATAAGCATATCAGCATCAGCAGATATCCTCACTCCTGCAAAGCGTTCTCTTTCATACAGGGCTCCCTGCTGGATTAAAGCGCTCAGTTCCTGGGCAAGAAGATCCGCCAGCGCTGGATTTGGAACTGCCGAGTTATCAACAAGCGCCTTTTGTCCTGCTTGAGACAACCTGCTGAAGATGTAGGCTGAAAGCGGGTCTGCCTTTGACTCGACAAGCCTCTTTGCAAGCAGCTGCGCGTTAGTAATATCATCAGCCTTCATAAGTATTGTCGCAAGGTCCCTTGGAGCGTTATAAACTATATTGGAAACGAGTGCGCGGGCTATGTCCCTCATGGCTGCCACTGCGGAGGTCTCTTTGCTCGCCATAACATTTCCGATCTTTCCGGTTGAAGCGAATGACTGCAGAAACGGGCTGGACACATTCATGAGCTGGATCGAACTTCTTGTCTGGGTATCATACAGTCTGAAGTTGGATGCAATGCGCACTTCATACTGTGCTGCTACAAGATTCTGCTCAGCAGTCGGCGTGAGCTCAAACTTGAGTATCTCGCCTTCAAGCCTGTATCTGGCAGTGCCGGTAACATTGAAGCCGTATTCTGCAAACATCTCTGCCAGTGCGGTATTGAACCTGTCCTGGAGCTTGGGTTCGAATGTCTTGTTGTCGATCCTGCCGATGGCTATATCCTGAAACGGAAGATCAGACTTGGTCTGAATGGAGTATCCGCATGAAGATACAGCCAGCGCAAAAAGCATCAGCATAAGTGTTATTGTTTTTTTCATCTCCGCTCCGTGTGCATGTATCAGACAGCCACTATGTTGACAAGCCTGCCTTTTACAACAACTATCTTTTTTATCTCCTTGCCTTCAACAAAAGGCTTCACCCTCTCGTCATCAAGCGCCATTTTGGATGCAGCGTCATCAGAAAGTCCGGCAGGTGCAGATAGCTTTGCCCTCACCTTACCGTTTATCTGTACAACAAGCTCCACCTCATTCTCTTTTGCGAGTTCATCATCCCACTGCGGCCATGCCTCGCTGAATATGCTCTGCTTCTGCCCCATTGCCTCCCACAGCTCTTCAGCCATATGCGGTGTAAACGGGGCTATCATCAGGAGCATTGACCTGAGGCTGAAGGCCAGTACCCTTTTATCATCCTCTGATGCAGGTGCAAATGGATTGATCTCATTTATAAGTTCCATCAAAGCAGCTATCGCTGTGTTGAAGTGGTACTCCCTGTCTATGTCAACAGTGACCTTCCTGATGGTCTGGTGAGTTTTTCTGAGCAGACCTGCTGACTGCGGACTCAGGGCCTTCATATCAATCTGTCCTACGGCTGAGGCGCTGCTGCTGTTTTTGTTTATGATCGACCATATCCTGTTCAGGAACCTCGATGCTCCCTCAACTCCCTGGTCTGACCACTCAAGGTCTTTTTCAGGTGGAGCTGCAAACAGGGAAAAGAGCCTTATAGTATCAGCTCCGTACCTGTTTATAAGGGCATCAGGGTCTATGACATTCTTTTTTGATTTGGACATCTTCTCGACCCTGCCCTTTTCAACCTCTTTGCCGCAATGAACGCATTTGCCATCTTTTGCCTCTTCAGGGAAGAGCCATTCATGCTCAGCGCATTTGTATGTCTCTTTGCATACCATGCCCTGTGTGAGCAGGTTTTCAAAAGGCTCGCCAAAACCGAAAAGCCCCAGGTCGCGCATTACCCTTGTGAAGAATCTGGAGTAGAGCAAATGCAGCACAGCATGTTCAATGCCGCCGATGTACTGGTGCACAGGCATCCACGCGTTTATATTTTCCTTTGTGAACGGATGCTCATCCTTTTTGGAGCAATAGCGCACAAAGTACCATGATGAATCCACAAAGGTGTCCATTGTGTCTGTCTCGCGTCTTGCGCTGCCTCCGCATGAAGGGCATTTTACATTCAGAAATTCAGAAGCATCCAGCAAAGGAGAGCCGCCCTTACCTGAAAACACAACATCCTCAGGCAGGATAACCGGCAGGTCTTTTTCAGGCACAGGCACAACCCCGCACTTTTCACAGTATATTATCGGAATAGGAGTGCCCCAATACCTCTGCCTTGATACTCCCCAGTCCCTAAGCTTGTAATTTACTGTAACTTTGCCGAGCCCTTTTCCCTCTAGGAATTTGCCTATCTTCTTTCTCGCATCACTGCTCGAAAGCCCGCTGAATTCTCCTGAGCCTACAAGATATCCGTCATCTTCAAAAGCCTCTTTCAGTTCAGAAGGCTTGCCATCCTTTTCCTGGACAATAACAACCCTTACAGGCAGTCCATATTTTTTTGCAAACTCAAAGTCGCGCTGGTCATGAGCAGGCACTGACATGATCGCGCCCGTGCCGTACTCCATGAGCACAAAATTCGCTGCGTATATTGGTATCTTTTCGTTGTTTACCGGATTGATCGCATATTTGCCAGTAAACACCCCTTCTTTCTGTTCAACATCTCCGTATATGGCCTTGAGTCCTGAGAGCTTGTCTTCAGAAAGGAACTTTGCAGCGAGCGGATGCGCAGCAGCTATGCAGAGAAATGTCGCACCAAACAAGGTGTCAGGCCTGGTCGTGTATATCCTGATCTTTTCATCGCTGCCGTCTATAGCAAAATCAGCTTCAACGCCTTCGCTTCTGCCTATCCAGTTCTTCTGCATAGCAACAACGCGCTCAGGCCATCCCTTCAGCTCATCGCATCCTTTAAGCAGCTCCTCAGCATATCCTGTTATCCTGAAGAACCACTGCTCAAGCTCCTTCTGCACAACAACAGAGTCGCATCTCCAGCACTTGTTGTCAATCACCTGCTCGTTTGCCAGAACTGTCTCGCACGAGCCGCACCAGTTTACGAATGAACGTTTTTTATACGCAAGGCCTTTTTCAAGAAACTTCAGAAAGAGCCATTGGTTCCACTTATAGTATGCAGGACTGCATGTTGTAACTTCCCTGCGCCAGTCATAGCTGAAGCCCATCCTGTTGAGCTGCGCCTTCATGGACTCTATGTTTTCATATGTCCATTTTGTTGGATGCACCTTGTTCTTTATCGCCGCGTTCTCAGCAGGCATGCCGAATGAGTCCCAGCCCATAGGGTGCAGCACATTAAAGCCGCGCATTTTTTTATATCGCGCGATCACATCGCCTATCGCATAGTTGCGCACATGCCCCATATGTATCTTGCCTGATGGATAAGGGAACATCTCCAGACAGTAAAATGCCGGCTTTGACGGATCCGTGTCCGTGTTGTGTGCTCCTGTATCAGCCCATATCCGCTGCCACTTCAGTTCAACTTCTTTTGATTCATACCTTTCTTTCATCTGACCATCCTTAAAAATCTATGCCCAGGCCCGGGATCATTGTTGCGAGTCTCGATACCTGGTTTGTTAGCAGGAGTATGCCGAATATTATGAGCATCACTCCGCTTGCTATCATTATGCCCCGCATGTATTTCGTGAGGCCTTTAATGTACTTGAGAAAGAAATTGAGCGCCAGAGCTGTAACAAAAAATGGCACAGCAAGCCCGAGAGAATATACAGCCAGCAGCTTTAGGCCGTAGAGCGCTGATGCCTGGCTGCCTGCATATATGAGAATTGTGCCGAGTATAGGG
>JAJFVG010000100.1 GCA_021371915.1 Nitrospiraceae bacterium | reverse complement strand
AGTTCTGTGCCGTGCTCGATCAGCTCGCCTGTGTTGAGCACAGCGATAACAGCAGGAGCGCTCGCTATGCTGCGCGCTGCCATGCGTAAAAGCGCTGATGCAGGCCTTGGCAATGATTCGGCTTTCTGCGAAACCAGATGTGACAGTTCAAGAGCTTTTTCTCCTCTCAGGATTACGAATCTCCAGGACTGTTTGTTGTGCGCTGACGGCGCTTCGTTTGCAGCCTGGAGCAGAGTGTTTATCTGCTGCTCTGTTAGGGGTTCTTTTGTAAATACCCTTACGCTGTGGCGTTTATGGATTGTCTTAATTGTCTCGTTCTGTCCTGCTGATGAATCTTCCTTCATGTGTGCCTCCTTACAATGTATTCTAAATTATAACATCATCAGCTTGTCATAAAACCTGTGCTAAACTTCATTAATGGAGACTGTTAAATGAGCGAAGAGAAGAATGCCCCGTATATAAGGCTCGGCATCAGCGCGTGTCTGCTCGGAGAGAAAGTGAGGTACGACGGCGGACACAAGATCGACAGGTATCTGAAGGATACGCTCGGCATGTATGTGGAGTGGGTGCCGGTATGTCCTGAGGTTGAATACGGCCTGCCTGTGCCGCGCGAGTCGCTCAGGCTTGTGGGTGATCCAGCCTCGCCGCGTATGGTCACAACACGAACGAATATAGACCATACAGAAGGCATGCTCAGATGGGCATCAAAAAGGGCTGCTGAACTCGGCAAGGAATCTCTATGCGGATTTGTCTTTAAATCAAAATCACCAAGCTCAGGCATGCAAGGCGTAAAGGTGTACGGTGATGGCGGCAGCGTGAGTAAAAAGGGCGTAGGCATGTTCGCACGCGCATTCATGAGCAAGCATCCTGTTTTGCCTGTTGAAGATGAGGGCAGGTTGAATGACGCATCTTTGCGCGAGAATTTTATAGAACGCGTATTTGTATACAGTAGATGGCTCGATTATCTAAAGTCTGACAGCAGCAAAGCAGGGCTTGTTGATTTTCATACAGCGCACAAGCTGCTGATTATGGCTCACAGCCCAAAACACTACTCTCTGCTCGGTAAACTTGTTGCTGAACAGAAGAAGCATTCACCGGAAAAGCTGAAGATAGAGTATATCTCAGCCCTGATGGACGGGCTCAAGCTGATCGCAACCATAAAGAAAAATACAAATGTGCTTCAGCATATTGCAGGATACTTCAAGGATAAATTGAGCGCTGCTGAAAAAGCAGAGCTTCAGGACCTGATCAATAACTATCACAAGGGGCTTATCCCGCTAATAGTTCCTGTAACTCTGCTGAATCACTATGTGAGAAAGTATGATGACGCTTATCTGAAGAGGCAGGTGTATCTTCACCCGCATCCGTTAGAGCTTATGCTCAGAAACCATGTATAGGCGCGCGCATCACGGTTTTCTGAAGCTGAGGCAGTAGAGGTCTCCATTGGCTGTCAGCTTCACCTCTTTTTCGAGCATCTCATCAGGCACAAGATCAATAGGCGGTTCAATCGGCTTGTCGCGTCTGTAGTAGTTGGCAGCGCCTGGTATTATCCTTGAGGCGGCCTTTGCGAGCTGTTCTGTCTCGTCCACTATTATCAGCTTTGTGCCTGGCTTTGCGACCCTTATCATCTCATCTATTGCTGCTTTCTTGTTGTTGAAGTAGTTTATCCCTCCAACATGGAAGACAACATCAAAAGAGTTGTCCTTAAACGGCAGAGACTCTGCATTTGCATAGAAGAGCTCAAGATCAAGCCCCCACTTCACCGCGTTTTTCTGGCAGCG
>JAJFVG010000093.1 GCA_021371915.1 Nitrospiraceae bacterium | reverse complement strand
TTTTGGGTGAATTAATTATTTTTTATTTCATTTTTGATTTTGTCTTTACTGTTTCTCCTGCAATCATGAAGCTGCCTTTGCCCCTGTGATGGACCGTGCGCGGATTTTTGATCTTTGGATCAATCCATGCCTGTACTGCTTCGAGCACAAAGAGGCTGTATTTGTTAACCATCCTTGTATCAACCACGCGGCATTCCAGATTTGCAAAGCATTCGTCAATCAGAGGCGCTTTCACTTTTGCAGCGGGTTTGGCGGTTAGATTGAACTTTGCGAATTTGTCTGTCTTTGCGCCTGTTGAGTTGCCGCAGGCAACGACTTTATCAAGTATATCTGCTGATGGAATGTTTATTACACACTCTTTTGTTGCACTCAGATTTTTGAATGAATAGTTAAGGTCGCTTACAATGCAGCCTATCAGCGGCGGTTCAAACTCCATCATCGTGAGCCATGACATTGTCATGATATTTGGTTTGCCCTTGCGGCTGGTTGTGAGCAGCACAACCGGCCCTGGTTCGAGCAGGGTATAGACCTTTGATAAAGGAAACGGTCTTTTTGCCATAAGCATTGCACCTCATTATGTGAACGCTGATTCTATAATTCAGTATAGACCCAAGTATGCTAAAATGGTAGTTATAAAACGTGATGAAAAAATTCAGTGATAAAGACCTTTCATTTATGCGCCGCGCTCTCAGCCTTGCCAAAAGAGGCATGGCCAGCGCCAGTCCTAATCCGATGGTCGGCGCTGTAATAGTAAAAAATGGCATAGCAATAGCAGAGGGATTTCACAAAAGACCAGGCACAGCTCATGCTGAAGCAGCAGCTATTGCTGCGGCAGGCGCAAAAGCTAAGGGCGCTACATTATATGTCAGCCTTGAGCCATGCTGCCACACAGATAAAAAGACCCCTCCATGCACTCGCACAATGATAGCTTCAGGTATAAAGAAGGTTGTTATAGCCACGATTGATCCAAATCCAAAGGTATCAGGCAAAGGCATAAAAGAGCTTGCTGAAAACGGCATTGATGTGCGGTCAGGACTGCTTGAGGCTGAGGCTAAAAAGCTGAATGAGGCCTATTCAAAATACATAACAACCGGAATGCCTTTTGTCACTCTCAAAGTAGCTATGACACTGGACGGCAGGATAGCTGATGCTGATGGCGGATCAAAGTGGATAACCGGGGAAGAGTCGCGCAGGCTTGTGCATCGCATGAGGAGCAGGGCTGATGCGATATTGTCAGGCGTGGGCACTGTGCTGGCGGACAATCCCTGTTTTACAGCGAGGATAAAAGGCTGCAAGAATCCAAAGAGAATAATCATAGACCCGCATTTCAGGACACCGCTCGACTTTAATGTATGCAATCCGGATGCAGAGACCCTGTTTGTGGTCAGAAGTTCTTCAGTGCAGCCAGAGAAGCTGGCAAGGGCAACAGAATGCGGACTTTCTGTTATTGAGTTTGAGTCAGAAGTGCTGGATATAAAATGGCTGCTCAAAAAGCTGGGTGAATCAGGAATATCATCGGTAATGATAGAGGCTGGCTCGCGGCTCAATGCCCATGCAATAACACAGGGCGTGGTAGACAAGGCTGCCATATTCATCGCTCCTAAGATTGTTGCTGATTCACGCGCAATGTCTGCTTTTGAGTCAGGTGTATTCAGGTCAATTGATGAATCATTCAGGCTTAACAGCGCCTCTGTAAAAAGAATTGGAAACGATTTTTTCATAGAGGGATATATTGACAGTCAGCCTGCCATCTAATCTGCTATACTGCTGATATGAACGGCTCTTTATATATTCATATCCCCTTTTGTTTATCAAAATGCCGTTACTGCGATTTTAATTCCATACCGTTGAATCACAAGCTTTCAGAAAGATATGTTGGAGCCCTGATTAATGAAATGGTGCAGCGGAGCAAGGATGAACCGCCAATCAATACGGTCTATATCGGTGGCGGCACGCCCACCATTTTGGATGCAGATCAGCTGCGTGAAGTTATGCATCACCTTAGACAAAACTTTGATATAACCTCTGACGCGGAAATTACCATAGAGGCCAATCCCGGAACAATAGACAGCGGAAAGCTGGATGCGATAATCAGCTCAGGGATAAACAGGCTGAGCATGGGTGTTCAGTCATTCAATGATGAAGAGCTTGCATTCATGGGCAGACTTCACAAATCAGCAGATGTAGAAAAAGCAGTCAATGCCGCGCGGAATGCGGGTTTTAAAAACCTCTCGCTCGATCTGATCTACGGCCTGCCCAAGCAGAATGTTCAGCAGTGGCAGGAAAATCTCAAAAAGGCCTTCGCATTGATGCCTGAGCATATTTCCGTTTATGAGCTGACAATAGAGGATGGCACTCCTTTTGCCGATGACCTTATCATGGGCAGATTCAACATGCCGGACGAGGATTTGATCTCTGACATGTATTACCTTGCGATCGACAAAATGGCTGAGGCCGGCTTTCATCAGTATGAGATATCCAATTTTGCAAGGCCCGGTTATGAATGCCGGCACAATTTGAATTACTGGAACAGTGGCGCATATCTTGGCCTTGGCGCTGGAGCGCACTCATTCTGGAACAATATCAGGAGTTCCAATACAAAAGAGATCACAGGATATTGCAATTGCATTGAAAAATTATCTGATACAACCGCGGAGCAGGACTTTATCAATGAGGCAGAAGCAGTTAAAGAGACCATATTTCTCGGGCTCAGAAAAGTTGAGGGCATTGATCTTTCCGTGCTGCCTGATGATGCGCGGAACAAAATTGAAAAAGCTGCTTCTGACCTTGTCAGAAGCAGCTTTGTTTGTCTTGAAGGCGGATGCCTTAAACTCAGCAGAAAAGGCCTTATACTGAGCAGCGAGATTATCGTCCGGCTATTGTCAGGTATAGAGTCGCCTTCCCCCGCTTGATCAATACCAGTATGTCTTTCTGTTTTGTTATTTTCTTTGCCTCTGCTGTGAACTCTTTGGTGCTGGTTATCGGCTTTCTGTTGATCTCCATAATTATGTCGCCCGGCATCAGCACGCCGAGAGCAGGGCTCTTCTCTTCAATCTTTGTTACTAAAACGCCCTTGATCTTCTTTCCAAGATTCAGTTCAGCCACAACTTCATCTGTTACGTCCTGCACATAAACTCCGCTGAGGCTGTTGTCAGCTGTTTCGGACACGCTCTGAGTCTCTCCGTCTTCAGCAGGCAGTTCACCGATCACAACAGGCACTATCAGCGGTTTGCCGTTTCTGAGCACAGTAACCTTGACCTTGGCACCCGGCGCTGTTGCTGCTACCAGGTTTCTGAGTCCAAGCGCGTTTGAGACCTGTTTGCCGTCGTATTCAGTGATGATATCGCCCCTTTTTAGTCCGGCTTTTTCTGCTGGACCAGCTTCTATTACATCAGCGATCAGCACGCCTGAGTCGTCTTTTATGCTGAACTGTTTTGCGAGCTCAGGGTTGAGCGCCTGTATCTGCACCCCGAGCCAGCCCCTTACAACTCTGCCCTGGTTGATTATGCTGTTCATCACATTTTTGGTCATGTTGGATGATATGGCAAAACCGATTCCCTGGTACCCGCCGCTTGTGCTGAATATGGCTGTGTTGAGCCCTATGAGTTCACCGTTTGTGTTTACAAGAGCGCCGCCTGAGTTGCCGGGATTTATGGCTGCATCAGTCTGTATGAAATCCTCATAGTCGGTTATGCCTATTCCTGACCTGCCGATTGCGCTGACTATTCCCATGGTGATTGTCTGGCTCAGGCCGAACGGATTGCCGACAGCGAGCACCACCTGGCCGACCTTCAGCTGATCAGAGTCTCCCCACTTTATGGTAGACAGATTTTTTTCGTCGATCTTTATTACAGCTATGTCGCTTCTTGAGTCCAGACCAATAATGCGTCCTTTGTATTCCTTGTTGTCAGAGAGCTTAACGATTATGTCATCAGCGCCCTCGATAACATGGCTGTTTGTGAGTATGTACCCGTCAGCAGATGCTATGACTCCGGAGCCGAGGCTGTTCACCTTTCTCTTCTGAGGGGCCTGATCCCTGAAAAAAGGCATGCTGAATGGAAATGCAGGCGCCTTGATTGTCCTTGTTGTGGATATGTTCACAACAGCTGGTTTTACTTTTGCGGAAATTCCGGCAAGCTCTTCACCGAATTTTGACAATACCTCAGAGCTGTTGTCTGATGCTGCTCCAGCTGGCGCTGCGAAAGCAAAGAACACGATTATTACGAGAGCTGTTGCCGCATGTCTCAAAAAGCCTGTCCTGGGAAATAGGTTTTTCATGGAAGCCTCCGGCATGAAAGAATTATGAGATGTATTTTATCTCGAATTTTAGAATGCTCTCTGTGGTTTTTTCAACCTTGAACCTGTTGTCCAGCCTGTATCCAGCAACCCATACAATCTCGTTGTTGCTAGTTATGAGCGGTACTGTATCGCGCTCGTCCCTCGGCACTTTAATATCAACGAAAAAGTCCTGGAGTTTTTTTCTGTTTGTCATTCCGAGCGGGCAGAATGAGTCGCCAGGCCTTCTGTGTCTGATGATAACCGGCCATGCAACTTTTGCAGCATCAGCAAAGGCCGTGTTGTTAGCGCTGCACGTTTTGCTTTTGTATTCATCCATGGATATGTGCTTTGCGGATATGACGCATGAGGCATCCTTTATCACAATCTCTGACGGGGCCTCCATTATATAATCAGCGAGCATGCCCGGCTTCTCTGATGTCATTATTACTGTTGAGTATCCTTTTATAATCCTTAACCCTCCGGGCAGGTAGAGCCTGTCTCCTGAAGAGCCTGTCTTGATCAGTTTTGCGATGTCTTCAATATGCATGAATCCTATGCCGCGCAGATCTCTGGTCTCATCAACAGCCCTCCTGATGATCCTGCGGAGCATGGCAGTGTGCATGGACTCAAGGGGCACAAGCAGCAGTTCAATCCTGGAGTCGGTTTTTGACCGTATAAGGGTCATGAGGCTTTTTGTCACCTGAATCTCGAAATACCGCTCTTCATCCCTGAATATCTCTGTTGTACGTTGCAGGACGCTCAGAAAACTCTTGTTGATCCTCTTCATTGCAGGCATAACGCTGCTTCTGATCCTGTTGCGGGTGTATACGTCTTTCAGATTTGAGGAGTCGATCACAAAGTTCTGGTTCATTTCGTTAAGTGAGTTCATTATGTCGTCGCGTGATGTCTCAATAAGAGGCCTTATGATATTGCCCCTGACCGGAGGAATGCCGGAGAGGCCGGATGGTCCTGTGCCGCGCAGCAGTCTCATCAGAATTGTCTCTGCCTGGTCATCGGCATTGTGGCCCAGGGCTATCCTGCCTGCGTTTATTTCCAAGGCATGCTGCTGCATGGCTTTATACCGCAGCTCGCGTGCGGCCTCATGCAGATTCAGCCTGGATTGTTGGGCGTATGCCTTTACATCTATTTGCACAGACCTGAAAGGTATGCCCAGGCTTGAGCACAGCTCTTTGCAGAACCGTGTCTCATCAGGGGTTTCATCAGGCCTCAGGCAGTGGTCTATGTATATTGCGCTGACGGATATGTTAAAATTTTCTCCCTGCCTTTTGAGCAGATGGAGCAGACATGTTGAATCAGGGCCGCCTGAAAGCCCGACAAGCACATGGTCGCCCTGAGAGAGCATGGAGTATTTGGTTATGGTGGCCAGGAATTGCTGATCAATATTCATCCTGTAATTATAACTTATGGGCGTATATCAAATAGCACAATCAGACATTTTTTGTTGAATGCTCTATTTTCATGAGCTATCCTTAAAATAGATTCAGGCTGTCTGAGTGAAATACAAGGAGATAAATCATGAGCGATCCCAATGCGACTCAAAAACAGAACAATAAACATGAAAACAGCAATGAAGACATGAACACGCTTGCTATAAGATCGAGGTTTTTTCTTCCTCCAGGCGCGTCCGTTCTTATGCCCGGGCTTCTTCTGACAGCTGTCATATCAGCAATAGCCCTTCATACTGGCGCAAAAATAACATATGTCACACCGCTGATCGCTGCCATGGGCATGGGCATGATCCTGCGCAATGCCTTTATTATACCGCCGGCATACAAAGACGGGGTCTTCTTCTCGATGAAGCAGATTTTGAGGTTTGCTGTTGCGCTGCTTGGCATAAGGATCACATTTACCAAGATATCTTCTCTGGGATGGGAAGGCATTGTGATAGCCATCGTACCTCTTGTGCTGACGCTGCTGCTTACTGTTGCAGTCGGACGCGCGCTCAAGGTGTTCAGCGCCTCATCTATGCTGATCGGAACAGGCACTGCCATTTGCGGAGCGTCGGCAATACTTACAGCCGGCGCGATAATAAGATCAAGAGACGAGAACATAATTATCGCCATAAGTTCCATAACGGTATTCGGCACAATATCGATGCTGCTCTATCCGCTCTTCTACAATTCAGGTCTTCTGCCCATGTCAGAGTTGCAGTATGGCTACTGGGCCGGCGCTTCGATTCACGAGGTGGCGCAGGTTGTCACAGCCTCATTCGCAGGCGGAGAGATGAGCGGTGAGACAGGCATACTTGTAAAGCTCACCAGGGTTGCCGCGCTGATACCGGTTGCGCTTTTGCTTTCCTATCTGGTGAACAGGGGCGTTGTCTCTCATGGCGATTCAGAGGAGCAGGGCAGGGTATCATTCCCTTATTTTCTGCTCGGCTTTCTGGCTATGGTTGTGTTCAACTCGCTCGGGTTTTTTACTGACAAGGCAGTGCGCTGGATAGAGTTTTTTGATATGTTTCTGCTCACAATGGCTATGGCAGGAATGGGTCTTGAGACTGACTTCAGGCAGTTCAGGACAGTCGGCATGAGGCCGCTTGTGCTCGGCGTTATCTCGACCACGTTTATCACAGTATTCAGCCTTGTGCTTGTTCTCTGGCTGATAAAATAAAAAAAAGAAGAGGGCGTTCGCTTTTGCGAACGCCCTCTGAAAAAAATATATCCGCTTTTTCAGTTCTTCTGTTTTGCAGCTTCCTTGATTATGCACTGGCCGATAACGTTTCTCTGTATCTGGTTTGTGCCCTCGTATATCTGAAGTATCTTTGCGTCACGCATCATCTTTTCAACAGGATACTCTTTCATGTAGCCGGAGCCGCCCATCACCTGAAGGGCATCGGTTGTGACCCTCATTCCGACATCAGTGCCGAATGTCTTTGCCATTGCGGATTCTTTTGATATGTCCTTTGCGCCGCTGTCTGCCATTCTGGCTACAGAGTATATGAGCGCCCTTGCTGCCTCTATCTGTATTGCCATATCAGCGAGCATGTGCTGAACAGCCTGGAAGCTTATGACCGGGTGGCCGAACTGATGCCTCTGCCTTGCGAATTTTACAGCCTCATCGTAGGCTCCCTGCGCCACTCCGAGACCCTGTGCGCCGACTCCGGCCCTGGATTTGTCGAGAGTCTTCATCGCAACTATAAAGCCCATGCCTTCTTTGGCTATCAGATTTTCTTTTGGTATGCGGCAGTTGTCAAAAACGAGCTCAGTTGTTATGGATGCCCTTATGCCCATCTTGTTTTCTTTCTTGCCGAAGGTGAATCCTGGAGTCCCTTTTTCCACTATGAATGCTGATGCGCCTCTTGCGCCCTTGTTCCTGTCTGTTATTGCTATGACTGTGTAGATATCAGCAGCGCTGCCGTTTGTTATCCACTGTTTTGTTCCATTGAGCACATACTCGTTTCCATCGAGTTTGGCTGTTGTCTGTATGCCGCCAGCGTCGCTGCCTGCGTTGGCTTCAGTAAGGCCGAATGCAACCAGCTTCTTTCCGGCTGCTATGTCAGGAAGGTATTTCTTTTTCTGTTCTTCCGAACCAAAGAGGGTCAGGGGATATGTGCCGAGCGCGTTTGCAGCGTATGATGTTGATACGCCGACGCAGACCTTGGAGAGTTCTTCAACAGCAAGGCAGAGCTCGAAAGAGCCTTTGCCTAGTCCGCCGTATTCCTCAGGGATAAATAAGCCGAAAAGGTCAGACTGCGCGAGCACCTTCATGATCTCCCAGGGGAACTCGCCTGTTTCATCCAGTTCAGCCCTGACAGGCAATACCTTCTCCTCTGCGATCTGGCGCGCGAGATCGCGTATCATCTGCTGCTCTTCAGTCAAAAAATAATCCATTCACTCCTCCTGTTATTTAGTGGAATCCGTATGCTGAAAAGGTGAGAGCTGACAAATCGCTCAACCGGTAATGTCTATCTCGTCTATCAGCAGGCTGGGCGACCCTATATTACCATAAAAACGGATGTCGTCACCAACCATAACTATATTCCTGAAAAGCGTAAGTATATTGCCGGAGATCATGGCTTCCCTGGCTGGATAGGCGATCTCTCCGTTCTCTATCCAGAGGCCGGATGCGCCAACAGAAAAATCTCCTGTAACCGGATTGGCTGTGTGCATTCCCATCGTCTCTGTCACATACATGCCCTTGCCGACCACCTTGACGAGGCGGTCAAAGCTGCGCCTGTACTCGTCTGTTGTCGGCTCAAGATACATGTTTGTGGGGCCGATCGAGGGGATAGCGGAAAAGCCTCCGCGCGCAGCATTGCCTGTTGATTGAGTGTTGTCCTTTTTTGCTGATCTTGAGTTGTGGAAAAATCCGTTCAGCACGCCTTCTTCAATAACATACTTCCTTGTGACTGGCACGCCTTCATCATCAACAGGCCTGCTGCCGAGTTTGCCGTCTATAAGGCCGTTGTCGATAATGTTTATCTTCTGGTCGGTTACCAGTTCGCCGGTCTTTCCCTCAAGCAGAGACCTGTGCTTCTGCACAGCCTCGGCAGAGAGTGCTGATGCAAGTATCTCGAGAAAGTCCGCAGCTACTGCGCTGTCGAGCAGCACAAAACCTTTAAGGGATTGAATCTTTCTGGCCTTCAGCAGCTGAACAGCCTTAATCGCTGCTTGTTTGCCTACCATGCTGAAATTTATGTCATGCAGAAACCTGCTGCCCTGGTAGTCCCATGCCATCTGGCTCTCGCTGTCAGATTCGGCAATGGCGGTTATGTAGGCTGAACAGCCGGTTGATTCGAACTCTGCCTCTATGCCTCTGGAGTTGACTATAAGCGTTCTGGATGAGCTGAATCCTGCTGCTGCTTTGCGTATCTTTGTTATTCTTTTGTCATGCTGCCGTGCGGAGAGCTCTATCGAGATGGCTGCTTCAATTGCAGCATCTTCACTAATGGATGCCACAGCTGGATCGTAAATATTCACATCTGATGGAAGGGATGCATCAGGCAGGCAGTTTGCATCATCCTGTTCGGTGAATGCAGCTGCTTCTACTGCCCTTTTTGCTGTTTCAGCAAGGTCTGAGATGCCGGATGAGTATGAAAAGCCGATCCTCCTGTTTTTTATGACCCTGAGGCCGTAGCCTGATGTGACCGAAGATTCGAGGGCATCAATTTTGCCGTCTTTGACTTCGATGTTAAGGCTCTTTGCCCTTTTTGCAAATACCTCTGCCTCGTCAGCGCCCAGCCTGATGGCTTCTTCTATCAACTGCTGCGCCTCTTTTTTATCCATTCACAATCACAAGGCATTTTGACATGACAGGGCTAATCCTCATAGTAGGTGGCTGATGAGTTGTCAGATTCCCAGACAGTGACTGATGCGGCATTGATGCCCTTAGGCAGCTTTTTTTTAAGAGAGTCGAATATCCATTTTGCCATATTCTCTGACGAGGGATTTATCTCAGTAAACGGGAAAAAATCATTGAGGCATGTGTGGTCAAGCGGCGCTATTATTTCGTTTGTTATGCGCCTAAGGTCGCCAAAGTCTATTGCAATGTCTATATTGTTCAGTTTTTGGGCTGTAACAGCGACCTGCACCTTCCAGTTGTGTCCGTGAAGGTTTTCGCATTTTCCCTTGTATCCCCTCAGCTGGTGCGCTGAGGAAAAGTCTGTCTCAATTGTAAGCTCAAACATCCCTGCTCCTTATGCCTTCTTTTTGAATATGGCTATGTAAGGCAGATTTCTGTATTTGTTTTCATAGTCAAGGCCATAACCGACAACGAATTTGTTTGGTATCTGGAAGCCAGTATAGTCGAGCGGCACATCCACTTCCCTGCGCTCTCTCTTGTCGAGAAGCACGGCTATTTTGAGGCTGGAGGGCATCTGTGAAAGAATGCGCTCCCTTATGTAATTCAGCGAAATTCCAGTGTCAATGATGTCTTCTATCAGCAGCACATCCTTACCTGCTATGTTTTCCCTGAAGTCGTAATGTATTTTTACTTCGCCTGTTGAGGTATTCTTCAGGTAGCTGGATGCAACAATAAAATCCACAGTAACCGGCACCTGGATCATTCTGATCAGATCAGCATAGAACATGAACGAGCCCTTGAGAATCCCTATTGCGACGATTTCTTTTCCGAGGTAATCATGCGAGATCATGTCCGCTATTTCAGCTGTCTTGTTCTGGATCTGCTCTGTTGTCAGATACGGAGTGCCGATTATCATTATGTTGAATCCCCCTTGAGATTTTGTCCTAATATAATACTTATATTATGGCATTGATCTCAACTGCCCGACTATGATAAAGGGTATGCCAATTGATATAATCCATAAGAATATGAGCTGCCCGGTAGAAAATGTCCAGAAAAGTTAAAGAATTCCGGATCAGCAGGGTTTCATGGGAATCGACCAGGAGGCTTTTTGCAGAGGCTGCCGCACTCCTGCCTGCTCAAAGGCTCAGCTCGGACTTTTCAGGCATAGTTCACCTCAGCCCGTTTCCATCAGCGCTTGGGGATATACAGTCTGTGTTTCAGGAGGAAGTCTTTGGTGCTCACGAGATCGGCTGCTATATTCCGCCGGAGATATCCACGCCTGTTGTTTATGCAAAAAAGTGTTTTGTGCCGGATAAGGGCTTTTCTGTTGCAGCAAGCCGCATATTGCCGCTCATTATATCAAGGCTGTCCGGCAAGGGGCTCGGCTACTCAGCGCTTACAGCAAACTTTCTTCATGACCTGAAGACCCACTTCCCTGGGGAATCCATTGAAAATCTGCGCAGCCTGTTTCTGAAGGTGTTCAATGAAAAAGGAGCGCCTGATACCCTTTCAAACAACATTGACGAGGTGTTCGGCATAATCAAAAGGCTCGAAGAATTCCTGCGCGAAAGATACTTGATAACCGAGGATGATGCTGTTAATCGCTTTGCGCCTGTTTCAGGATGCGATGTGCTCATACTGGAGGGCTTTTATGCCCCTCTGCCTGCTGAAAAAGCGGTTATAGCAAAACTTTGTGAGGTTGCAGATAACATTTTGATAGCTCCTGCTCCTGTTATTCAAAGCAGCGGCAGGGAAGATGCTTTGAGCGTGTTTGTTGCAGATCACCTAAAAAAATGCAGCATCAGGTTTGAGCGCACTGCTGTTGAGGATGATCAGCAAAAAAGAGTTCAAGAACTGCTGTGCTGTCCGGCTCAGGGCATTGAGGAAGAGATGGAGGCAGTGGCAAGGAGCATCAAGTCTGTTTATATGTCAGGAATGCATATTGATCTGAATAAAGTAGTGGTAGCTACTCCGGACATCAAGACCTACGAGCCTGTTGCAGAGCGCGTGCTTACAAGATACGGCATCCCGTTTTCGTTGCGCAGGGCTACATCAGGCCCCATGCCTGAACCGTTCTCCGATATCCTCTCACTTCTCAGGTCTGTGGCTGATGACTACCCCAGGCTTGAGTTTACGCGTTTTTTGTCTTCCCGTTTTTTCAAAAAAATTCCACACCTGCTTGTTGAGTACATCAGCAGGCTTTCGCCTTTGTCCGGTGTGATCTCTGGCATGGATTCATGGATATACTTCATAACAGAGGGGACAGACACGTTTGATCCGTCTGTGCTTGCGGACAGGGCTGCAATAGAAGATGGGTTCAAGGAGATATTCACTCTGCTGGAACCCCTGCGGTTGAAAAGGCTTGAGGCGGAGATTGCTGAATACAATGCCCTGCTCAAGAGGTTTCTTGATGATCTAGGGTTTGATCCTGACAGCAAAACCCTCGAAAAACTCCTGACCGAGGCGCTGGATGTGATCGCTTTTTCTGCTGAATCCCTGCCTGGCAGGGCATCACTCCAGGAGTTTGCTGATATGCTCGAATATGTGCTGAAGAGCAGCAGACAGGAGCCGGGCACAAATGGAGTAAGGGTAATGGATATTTACGAGGCAGCAGGCTTGTGTCCTGACCGCCTCTATTTATGCGGCATGACAGAGCAGAAGATACCGTCCCTGCCGGATATAGACTATCTGCTGCCTGATGCTGTAAAAAGGTCGGTCGGGCTCAAGGATATGGACAGGCATATGGAGATTCAGCGCGCGCTCTTTGATATGCTTATTTCATCAGCTTGTTGCACAAGGCTTTCTTATCCGGAGATGGAGAATGACAATCTATATCTCCCTTCGCCGTTTCTTTACGGCATCGCTCTGTCCAGGCAAAAGATTCCAGGCATATATTCAGAGGAGGAATTGCAGTTAAGCAGGCCCGGGCAGGACATCGCAGACAGTATCCCAGAGATATCAGGCGTATTTGGTGTTTCACCTCCTGAGTCATATACCAAAGTTACAGACATAGATGCGTACAGGACATGTCCGCGCAGGTATTTTCTCGAAAAGGCGCTGCTCCTTAGCCCTCCTGAAATCAAGGAGTATGAGGTTGCAGCCCGCACAATAGGCACGATGAGTCATGCAATTATGGAAAGGCTCATGAAAGAACCTCTTGGAGCGTACGAAGCATTTTCCGATAGGGCAGCGGCAATAGCACAGGATGTGCTTGCCGCAACTAAGATCAATGACTACTGGAAAGACATCTGCCTTGACGCATTTACCGGTATGCTGCCTGAGATATACGAGACAGAGGCCGAGATTCGCGGCAAAGAATACAGACGGTCAGTGCTCGAGATGAACATATCAGGCGAACCTGTGCAGGGCCTAAGAATAAAGGGCAAGATAGACAGGTTCGATATTATTGGTGCAGAAGCGCAGGTTGTTGACTATAAATCAGGTTCAGCTGACCTGAACTGTTCGCAGGCACTGAAGGCCAGGGAAAATCTCCAGCTGTTTCTTTATGCAGCCATGCTCCAGCAAAAAGACAGGATAAAGGTCAAAAGAGCGGGCATCTATTCGCTGAATAAAATATCCGTTAAGTGGTGCCCTCCTAAGTCAAGGCGCAAAAACGGGCAGGATGTAGGAGATATGGAAACATACATATCCGAAGCGCTTGCAGCTGCGCTTACTGCTGTACAGCAGATAAGAACAGGCAGATTCATTGCCGAACCAATGGATGAATATACATGCAGAAACTGCCACGAGGCCCCGTTCTGTCCGTACATAAACAGGATTTGATGAATTTCAGCAAAGGAGAGTTGTTATGAAAAGAGTTATACAAATAATATCAGCCGTGTTGTCCGGAGCGCTCCTTTTGAGTCTTTCTTCATGCACTCAGGAGGTGAAGCCACAGGCTGATGTCAAACCAGCAAGGATCGCGCTCGTGCTTGGCGCAGGCGCATCAAAGGGCTTTGCTCATGTCGGCGTGCTTAAGGTGCTCGAATCCAATAATGTGCCGGTGCATATGATAGTCGGCACAAGCGCAGGAAGTTTTGTGGGCAGCCTCTATGCCTACGGGTTCAACGCATTCCAGCTCCAGAAGATATCGCTCGCAATAGACAGGGGTGAGATAGCTGACTGGACAGTGCCTGACAATGGGTTTATCAAGGGAGAAAAGCTCGAAGATTACATAAACAGGATGGTTGCAAAGACACCGCTGGAAAATATGCGCATACCTTTTTACGCTGTTGCAACTGATGTGCTCAACGGCTCTGAAGTGGTGTTCGGCAAGGGCAATGCAGGCCAGGCTGTAAGGGCGAGCTGTTCGATACCCGGTGTGTTCAAGCCTGTGAAGATAAATGACAGGTACTATGTTGACGGAGGCGTTGTTAGTCCTGTTGCTGTTGATGCAGCCAGAAGGCTCGGCGCTGACATTGTGATAGCTGTGGACATATCATCCAAGCCTGAAGTCAAGTCAGTTGAAAGCACGATGGACACGATCATGCAGTCAGTCAGCATCATGTACTCAAGGATATCTCTTTACCAGGTGGCAAAGGCTGACATTGTGATCAGGCCCAGAGTGGGGCATATAGCATCATCAGATTTTTCATTGAAGCATGAAGCTGTAATGGAGGGTGAAAAGGCTGCGATAGAGTCGCTGCCGCAGATAAAGGCCCTGCTTTCGAGGCTGAGGGCCGAAGGAAGGCTATAGGAGGAAGAGATGAAAAAGACCATGTGTGTTTTGTTAATCGCATTTGCCTGTGCCGCTCTTTTTGGCTGTGGTGACAAGGCAGCAGAGATGTTTGACACAGCAAAGTTTGAGGAGCTTCAGAACAACAGGCAGCACGCTGTGGAATTGTATGAAAAAATCATTAAGGACTATCCTGACAGCAGCTATGCTGAAAGGGCAAAGGCAAGGCTCGCTGAGATAAAGGCGCAGAAATGAAATCATACGAAAAAGAGCCTTGGTTTAAGATGCCGTCAAGATACGTCAGGATGCTGATAAAAATAATCATCGAGTGATAATGGACAATACTGCAACTGAATATCTTGATACGCAAAAGAGCGTGATGATCTCTTCGCCGGCAGGCTCGGGCAAGACCGAGAAGCTTGCGAGGCGTTACATTGCTTTGCTGAAGGCAGGCTCGCAGGTGGAGCGCATACTGGCCATCACCTTTACAGAGAAGGCTGCTGCTGAGATGAAGGAGCGGATAATAAACATACTCAGCCGCGAAGACCCTGAGCTTTTTGAAAAACAGAAATCAAGAATCCCGAGAATGCGCATCTC
>JAJFVG010000090.1 GCA_021371915.1 Nitrospiraceae bacterium | reverse complement strand
AGCCTAACTGCCCGCTCGTATTCATTGAATGTCGGGCATGGTATCAGCACCCTCTTTGGCCTGAGGGCCCTTACAGTGAGATAAATAAGCTCTGTGCTGCCGTTGCCGAAGACGAGGCTTTTTTTGTCTATGCCGTGATGCGCTGCAACAGTATCAGCAAGACGGACGCAGTCAGGATCAGGATAATTCGGAATCAATGCTGCCGCGTGCTTGTATGCCCGCACAGCAGACTCAGGCATGCCGAGCGGATTTATGGATGCGCTGAAGTCTGTTATCTTCTGTATATGCACTCCGATATCAGAAGCCGCCTTGTATATATTTCCGCCGTGATGGTGTGTCATGAACCTGACCTCATCGCAAGAATTATTGCTGAAATGATTACGCCGATCAGAGAGGCTGCCTTGATTATGGATATGGAGGCAATTCCAGCTGCTGCATAATCAGTCTCTGTTTCATCCCCGATATGCTCTTTTTCTACCAGAATGCCGCTGTATCTGGATGGTCCGCCAAGCTGCACACCCAGTGCTCCAGCCATCGCAGCCTCTGATATGCCGCTATTGGGGCTTGGATGTTTTCTAGCGTCACGCTGCATAATCTTAAAAGCATTTGAGCTGTTCAAGCTGCCTGAGTATTTTGAACCAGCCAGTTGTCTTATTTTGCTCATAATAAAAACAGAACTGACTATCAGCAGCCCGGATATTCTGGCAGGTATATAGTTCAACAGATCATCCAGCTTTGCCGAAGCAAAGCCGAAATCCTTATACTTTTCGTTTTTGTACCCAACCATCGAGTCGAGCGTGTTCACCGCCTTGTACGCCATCGCAAGCGGTAGCCCGCCAATAGTCATATAAAAAAGCGGCGCGATTACGCCGTCATTCAAATTCTCAGAGACAGTCTCAATAACAGCCTTATGTATCTCTTTTTCTGAAAGCTGGTCAGTGTCGCGGCCCACAATCATCGAGAGTTTTTTTCTTGCGCCAGCGATATCGCCTTTAGCAAGCTCATCCATCACATCCTGTGCAGAGCTGCATAAGCCGCGCAGCGCAAGCGTTGTTGACGCAAGCCATATGATGAGCAGCACAGCCAGGGCTGCAAAGAATTTTCCCGGCATGTTGCGAAGCATCTCAACAACAAGCCATGTAACAGCATACGATGGTATCACTACAACAGCTGCGAGCACCACGCCTGCTGATCTTTCATCTTCAGGTGATGAGCATATCTTTCTGAGAACAGACTCTGCCTTTTCTATCAATTTGCCCACAATCTGTACAGGATGCAGCAGCTTTTTAGGATCACCCACGATCTGATCAACAAGAAATGCCAGCAGCAGTTCTACAGAAGTTATCATAGCTTCACCAGCTTCCTGATGTAATCCATATCGATGTTCTCCTTTACGCAGGATGCGAGCCTGTTTATTGCCGCATCCCTTGTCTGAAGATAATTTATGCCTGATGCCAGAGGCGCAATTCCTTTTGCTGCCAGCGCCTTGTTTATTACAGCTCTTCTGAATGCATCATTATCGAATATGCCGTGGATATATGTGCCCCAGCAGTTATGGTTAAACGCGCCATCGCTGATCTTGTCATCGCTGCCAAGCGGAGTGATGCTGAACAGCCCTGTGCTTCCACTGCTTTCTCCCATATGTATCTCGTATCCGCGCAAATGCAGCTTATCTTCTGCACTGTTGCATCTGACAATCGAGTTGTCACAAAGAAGGGCATCAACCTGTCTTGTCGTCTTCTTCCTGCTGAATGTTGTCACAATATCGAGCAGACCGATTCCGTCCATTTCCTTCTGATTGCTCTCGATACTATCCGGATCGAGCAATCTTTTGCCGAGCATCTGGTACCCGCCGCATATGCCTATTACCTGCACGCCTTTTTTATATGCGTTAATCACACTCTGATCAAGACCTGTCTCTTTTAACAGAGCGAGGTCAGCGGCAGTATTTTTTGATCCAGGGATTATCAGTATGTCAGCGCTCTCTATGTCAGAAGGATTTGTGGAGTATATGAGATGGACATCAGGCTCAAACCCGAGCGCGTCAAAATCCGTGAAGTTCGATATATACCTCAGCCTCACAACAACTATTTTTACAACTTGCTGCAGGCCAATTCTGCCTTCCGTGCTCTGTCTTCTGATATCTGTTCTCTGATTCAGCGCCAGTCCGTCTTCTTCAGGCAGGCCTATTTCGTGAATATATGGAAGAACGCCGAGCACAGGTTTTTTGGTCAACTCACTTATCATCTTCAGTCCTGGTTCGAGTATGGACATGTCCCCCCTGAACTTGTTGATCAAAAAACCCTTGATCACTTTTGCATCCCTGCCGAGGAGTTTGACTGTGCCGTAGAGTGATGCAAAAACTCCTCCTTTGTCTATGTCGCCCACAAGAATAGCCGGAGCCTTTGCATGCTTTGCAGCTCTAATGTTCACAATGTCTTCGCTCATCAGATTTATCTCAGCAGGGCTGCCCGCGCCCTCCATAACTATAAGGTCATGCTTTTTTGCGAGCCTGTTGTATGATGCTGTTACAGCTTCCCATGCAGTATCCTTGAATGCGTAGTATTCGCGAGCCTTCATTGTGGAGTGCACTCTGCCATGTATCACAACCTGCGAGCCGATCTCGCCTGATGCCTTCAGCAGCACCGGGTTCATATCAGTTGTCGGCTCAATCCGCGCTGCCTCTGCCTGTAGAGCCTGGGCCCTGCCTATCTCGCCGCCGTCCGCGGTCACAAAAGAGTTAAGCGCCATGTTCTGCGCCTTGAACGGGGCTGTGTTTATTCCCATGTCTGAAAATATCCTGCATAATGCAGCAGCAATCAGGCTCTTTCCAGCGCCCGAGCCGGTGCCGAGTATCATCAATGCCCTACTCATTCATGCTCCAGTTAAGCAGCTTCACAACAGGCAGCTCATCCCACATCTCTATGATGCTGACTCCTGCAAAATCCTGCTCAACCCTGAAGATATGCTCAAGCGGCATGCCGAGAAAACCGCAGAGCATCACCCTGTTGACTCCTCCGTGAGCAACTATTATGATGCTCTCTCCTTCAGAGCTGCTGCTGAGTATTTTGTCCAAAACAGACAACACTCGGGTATTAACTTCGAGCGTGCTCTCTCCTTCAGGCGGGCTGAACTCCAATGGATTAGTGCGCCAGGCAGAAAACTCATCAGGATATTTTTCACCTATCTCTGTGTATGTCATGCCTTCCCACAGGCCGAAGCTGCGTTCGCGCAGGTCATCGAGCTGAATGGGCTTTGTTCCGAGTTTTTCAGCAATTATATCCGCGCTTCTGCGCGCGCGGCTTAGAGGAGAGCAAAAGACTTGCACAGAAGATGCAGAAGGATTGCTCCTTTTTTTGATTTCAGATTCGATCAACTCCGCTGATCTCTTTATCTGCTCAGCCCCGCGTTCTGCAAGCGGCACATCGATGCTGCCTTTGTACTGCTTCTCTTTATGCCCCACGGTCTCGCCGTGCCTTACAAGGTATATAGTCCTGACCATATGTTCACCAGCAGAAGAATTATCAGCTCAGAGACCTCTCCGACCGCGCCAGCGTGATCTCCTGTAAGTCCGTTGAATCTGCCTGCAAAGAATTTTACGCTCATCATGCTGAACGCATAGACTGAAGAAATCATTGCTATCAGTATGGACAAAAACCAGAGTGCATAATATCCGCCAAGGTAAGGCAGTGCGGCAAATACGCATATGCCCAGAGTTGTGAGCGTTGCTGTCACAAGAACTCTCCGGTCAATATTACTGATGAACATATGTCCAAGACCGGTTTCAACAACAGGTTTTGAGTGGCGCATCACAACAACCATTGCCCATCTCGAAACAACAGGCATCAGCAGGATGAATGTAAGCGCAGTATAGAGCCCTGTTCTTGAAAAAAGATTCGACAGGAGCAGATATTTAAGCAGGATCAGAAGGACAATAGATATAACGCCTATTGCCCCTGCTGAACTGTCCTTCATAACAGCGAACCGCTTTTTTATATCTTCTTCCCTGCTGCCTGATGATTTGACAGCAAGTCCGTCAAACGTATCTGACAAGCCGTCAAGATGCAGCCCGCCGTTTATCAGAACACCGACAGCTATCACAAGTCCGGCAGTGAGTTCAGGAGGAAATATCTTCATTGACCCAGCAGCAACGATTATCATGACAAACGCCTGGAGCGCTCCTGCAAGAGGAAAGAAGGCTGCTGATGCAGCTACCTGGCCTGCGGAGACATCGCCCTTTATCCTGACCGGCAGGATTGTGAGGAACTGTATGGCGAGCATTACCTGTTTCATGATTTTCAATTGCCTGCTGATACCCCAGCCTCTCCGAATGTAGCCATCTCCCTGTATATCTTCAGCCCTGCTTCTATCACCAGCATTGCAATAGCAGCGCCTGTGCCTTCGCCAAGCCTCATGCTCAGATCGAGTATGGGTCTCAGGCCTATCTTTTCGAGCATGGCCTTATGTCCCGGCTCAACAGAGCTGTGCGCTGCGAACATATACTCAGCGCATTCAGGCTTGAGCGAATAAGCAATAAGCGCTCCTGCTGTTGATATAAATCCGTCTACAACAACTGGTATCCTCAATGAAGCAGCGCCGAGTATAAGACCGGCTATGCCTCCGATCTCTGCGCCTCCGACCTTTGCCAGCACATCAAGTGCATCAGAAGAAGAAGGTTTGTTCACTTCTATGCCCTTTTCTATAACGCGCACTTTGTTGGCATGCGCATTGTCGTTTATGCCTGTCCCTCTGCCTGTAACTTCAGCAACTGATTTGCCGGTAAGCACCGCTGCAATGGCGCTTGATGGTGTTGTGTTGCCTATGCCCATATCTCCTGTGCCGAATATCTTGAATCCCTTCTTTGCATAGCCCTGTGCTATCTCTATGCCGGTTTCAATGCACTTAACAGCTTCCTGCATTGTCATGGCAGGACCAATGGCAAAGTTCTTTGTTCCGTTCACAACCTTGAAGTTGAGCAGTCCATCAGCTTTTTCAAACTCGTGCGCCACCCCTACATCAACAACAACAACCTCAGCGCCTGCATGACGCGCAAGCACATTTATGCCTGCTCCGCCCCTCAGGAAATTGAAGACCATCTGCTGCGTAACTTCTTTGGGAAATGCTGACACACCCTCATCAGTAATGCCGTGGTCACCAGCAAAGGTGAAGATCGCTTTTTTGTCGAGAGTGGGCGACATGTCTTCCCTTATAGCAACAATCCTTGCTGCAAACTCCTCTAGTCTGCCAAGGCTGCCGAGCGGCTTTGTTAGGTTATCAAGCCGCTTTTGTGCATCAGCGAACCACTGGTTGCTGAGCGGGCTGATCTTTTCGAGTGTCTGTGTAAGTAGATTCATCTATTCTCCTTTTTGTTTTGCTGTCAGATCATTTTAAACAGCTTGAGCTGTCATTGATTAATTATTTTATTTTCACAGGTATGCCTGCTGCGATCAAAAACACCTCATCAGCAGCTGCTGCTGTCTTCTGGTTAAGAATGCCTGCCATGTCCCTGAACTGACGCGCAAGCGCATTGTCAGGCACTATGCCCTGGCCCACCTCATTTGTGACAATGAATATTGCTGTCCTGCTGCCGGCATCCCTGAGCGCTGAGATCAGGATGTCCATCTCTGTGTTTACATTCTTGCCGGATGCCATAAGATTTGTGAGCCACAGTGTAAGGCAGTCGATTATTATGACATCATGCGTTGTCTTGAGCTTTGACAGAAGCGCTGCTACGCCAAGCGGAGATTCAAAAGAATCCCATTCAGGCCCGCGTTCTTCTTTATGCTTTCTTATTCTTTCTGACATCTCATCGTCAAAGGCCTGCGCAGTGGCAATATAGGCCTTTTTGCCTTCAATGGCAGATGCAGCAGCGAGCGCAGAACTACTCTTGCCGCTCCGCGCTCCGCCTATGTAGAGCCTTATGCCATTTGCAGCGCTCATTTTTTGTCAGATCCTGCCATCGAGTTGTCAAACATTCCTTTGAGCATATCATTTGCGCAGAACCTGCCGCACATTGTGCATGAATGTTCGCTCCCGTTTCCGCGCTTTGCCTTTATCTCGCGAGCCCGTTCGCTGTCTATTGCGCATTCAAACTGCCTCTGCCAGTCCATGTCTCTCCTTGCCTTGGACATAGCTTTGTCGCGCTCTGTACTGCCGAGTTTCACCATATCTCCGACATGAGCAGCTATTCTCGATGCTATTACCCCTTCTCTCACATCATCAGGGTATGGCAGCCCAAGATGCTCTGCGGGAGTAACATAGCAGATAAAGTCCGCGCCAGAAGCTGACGACATGGAAGCGCCAATGGCTGCTGTAATATGATCATAACCAGGCGCAATATCAGTAGTAATGGGGCCAAGCATATAAAAAGGCGCGTCCCCGCTCATCTTCTTCTGGAGTTTTATCACAGCGTCAATTTCGTTTATCGGTATATGTCCAGGCCCTTCAACCATCGTCTGACAGCCCATTTTTCTTCCTTCCTCAGCAAGCTCACAGTTTATAAGCATCTCCTGCATCTGCACCCTGTCATTTGCATCACATATCGCTCCTGCCCTGAAACCGTTGCCAAGGCTAAGCACAACATCATATTTTTTCAGGATGGATACCACTCTCTCAAAATTCTCATAAAGAGGATTCTCCCTGTTGTTATACTCCATCCAGGCCACCATGTAAGCGCCGCCTTTTGATACAAGGCCTCCGTAGCGGTAGTTCTGCTTCCTGAGCATCTCGACAGTCCTGCGGTTAATGCCGCAATGTATAGCCATAAAAGCGACTCCCTGCTCGCACTGCTGCTCTGTTATCTCCCACAAAAGCTCTTCAGGCATCTTGATGGCGGCGCCGTACTTT
>JAJFVG010000086.1 GCA_021371915.1 Nitrospiraceae bacterium | reverse complement strand
ATGAAGAGACTGAAATTCTCAAGAAGAAAAAGACGCTGTGGGACAGAATATTCAACTGATAGTTTCCTAGCCTGTATTAAACAAAACTTTTCATTTTTTTATCCCCCACAACAAAATGCATAATGCCCTTACAGTAGATGTGGAAGACTATTTTCATGTCACAGCTTTTGAGCGCAGCATAAAATCCTGCGACTGGGATTGCATGCCCCTCAGGGTTGTTGACAACACAAAGAGGGTGCTGGACCTCTTTGACAGTCATTCAGTAAAGGCCACATTCTTCATGCTAGGCTGGGTTGCCCAGAGGTGTCCTGCAATTGTGAAGGAGATAGCAGCAAGAGGCCATGAAGTGGCGAGCCACGGCTGCGGCCATAAGCTGATTTACAACATCGGGCCTGATGCATTCAGGGATGACCTGCGCCAATCCAAAGAAATGCTCCAGGACATATGCGGCAAGGAGGTTGCCGGGTACAGGGCGCCTAGCTACTCCATAACAAAAAAATCCGAATGGGCGCTCGACATACTGATAGAAGAAGGTTTCAGATATGATTCGAGCATCTTCCCGATACTGCATGACATATACGGCATGCCTGGGGCGCCCAGGTTTCCGCACACCATTACAACGCAAGCCGGACAGATAAAAGAGTTTCCCATAACAACCTATCCGATCAAGTTTTTCAACAAAGAGTTCAGACTGCCTGTTGCAGGAGGTGGGTATCTGAGGCTGCTGCCAGTACGTCTGATAGCAAAAGCCATAAGAAGCATCAATACAAAGGAAAATATGCCTGCTGTAATCTATTTTCATCCGTGGGAGATAGATCCGGATCAGCCGCGTATCAAAGCTCCGCTTAAATCCAGATTCAGGCACTACACAAATTTGAGCAGTACAGAGGATAAACTGTGTCATATGCTGAGAAGTTTTTCATTTGTGCCGATGGGTTCCCTGCTGGGCAATATGGAGTTGCTGAATGCATAAAAAAGTGATTGAAGTAAATGACAGTGCTGCATGGAACTCTTTTGTCAAAGCGTCTGAACATGCGTGCAACTATCATCAATATGAATGGCGCTCTGTCATTGAAAAGAGCTTCGGACACAAGGCGCACTATCTTGCATCCTGTTCGGAGGACGGCAAAATCTCCGGCATACTGCCTTTGATACATATGAAGAGCATCCTCTTTGGCAACTTTCTTGTGTCAGTCCCGTTTTTTAATTATGGAGGAATACTCTGCAATGATGACGCTGACAGGCAGGCTCTTGTTCAGCATGCCGGTGACTTGAGAAAATCTCTCCGCGCCTCTCATGTTGAACTCAGGCATCTCGAGCCGGTTGATATGGGACTCCAAGCCAAGACGCACAAAGTGACCATGATACTCGACCTTGAGCAGGACAGTGATAAACAATGGGCAGCATTTGACTTCAAAATGCGAAACCATATAAGAAAAGCGATAAAGAGCGGGTTGAATGCAACGATTGGAGGCTCTGAATTGCTGGATGGATATTACGATGTCTTTTCTGAAAACATGAGAGATCTCGGCACTCCTGTCTATTCAAAAATGTTTTTCAAAAATGTATTGGACTCTTTTCCTGGAAGCACTGCTATTGTTTCAGTTGATCTTGATGGAATCGTTATTGCTTCCGGTATTCTCTGCTGGTACAGAGACACGATAGAAATTCCATGGTCTTCATCAATAAGAAAGTACAGGTCGCTATGTCCGAACAATCTTATGTTCTGGGTAGCTATCAAATACGCAATTGAGAACAATTTCAAAAAATTCGATTTCGGCAGATCAACACCTGATGAAGGCACATATAATTTCAAGAAGCAGTGGGGCGCAAAACCCGTGCAGCTCTACTGGCACTACATAATGGAGGACGGCGCTCAGATGCCTGACCTGAGTCCAAAAAACTCAAAATTTGGCCTCGCTGTCAAGGCCTGGCAAAAAATGCCGCTTGGACTTACAAGAATAATTGGCCCTCATATTGTGAGGAACATTCCCTGATAGTATGAGAGCTCTTCCGCCTGTATGCACTCCTGTACTTTCGCGTGATATTTTGTCTATGCTGTTCGAAAAACAGCAAGATAGTCCCGCTCCTGCAAGTTTTCGTCACCTTGTGAAGAATTTCTTCAAAACTGATTATTGTTTCCTTGCGTCATCCGGCAGAGCAGCCCTTGCCATGTTGCTGAATGAATTAAAGCGCATGTATCCAGGCAGAAACGAAGTTCTGCTCCCGGCTTATACTTCTTTTTCAGTTCCAGCTGCTGTTGTGAAGGCAGGGTTAAAGGTTTCATTGTATGACCTCGACCCTGAGACGCTAGGCCCTGACTGGTCTGATCTTGAACGTTCATTCAATGAAAATACGCTCGCGGTGGTCGCGTGCCACCTGTTCGGATTACCGGTAGATCTGGAGCGTTTTGAATCTGTTGCAAAGCAGAACAATGCTTTTTTGATAGATGATGCTGCACAGGCAATGGGCGCAAGATATAAAGGCAGGCGCGCTGGCACATTCGGCGATGCCGGCATATTCAGCATGAACAGGGGAAAACCCATAACAACCGTTGATGGGGGAATTATTATTACCAGATCGCAAACTCTTGCTGATAATCTTGAGATGATGTCAGACAATTTTATCGCAAGCCAGTCTAAAACAGTTGTTGCGGTCAAGGCTGCCCTGACTGCGCTGCTGCTCAGACCTTCCATATACTGGCTTCCAAGAAGCCTGCCAATGCTCAAAATTGGAGCTTCGTTTTTTGATCCATCTTTTGCTGTTGAGGGGTTGTCTGTTCAACAGGCAGTTATGGCTGAAAAGATGCTGACCCGCCTTGATGAGTTGAATTCGGATCGAAGGGTCAAAGCGCTTGATATGATTGAGAGACTAAAACATCTGACAGGAATACGCATACCAAAGGCTATTGATGGCGCTGAACCCATTTATCTGCGGCTTCCTGTTTTCGTGTCTGACATTAATAAGTGTGAATCCCCCATGCTTGGGATTGTTCCA
>JAJFVG010000082.1 GCA_021371915.1 Nitrospiraceae bacterium | reverse complement strand
GGCTTTATCGAGGTTGCAAAGATCGAGGCAAGAAAGTCTGATTTCCCCGGACTGTTCGTAGAGACAGAGATAGGCCGCGAATATATGTACGGCAAGACCGGCGGGCATGTAATAGGCTATCTCGGCAAGATAACTCCGGAGCAGATAAAAAACCCTTCTTTAAAAAATTTCCCTCCTGATGCGCTCATAGGCCAATGGGGCATTGAAGCGCTGTATGACTCTGAGCTTAGAGGCGTTCCTGGAGAGAGGATCATAGAAGTTGATGCAATCGGCAGAGAGCTCAGGCTGGTGCAGCAGAGACAGGCAGTGAAGGGTCAGGACATAACACTGAGCATTGACATAAACATACAAAAAGCTGTTGAAGAGTCTTTCGGCACAAAAGCAGGCGCGCTGATCGCTGTAAAGCCTGCAACAGGCGAGGTGCTCGCTCTTGAGAGCCTGCCATCTTTTGATCCAAACCTGTTTGCCGGCGGAGTATTGTCCTCCAGCTGGAAAGAGCTGATCGAAGATAAAAAGAAGCCGATGCTCAACAGGGCGCTCCAGAGTCAGTATCCGCCAGGCTCAACGTTCAAGATATTAACAGCAATAGCCGGGCTTGAAGAAAAGGTGATAACTCCTGACACAAAGGTGACATGTACAGGAGGGCTCTCTTATGGCAAATGGACATTCGGATGCTGGAAAAAAGGAGGCCACGGCACAATCAGCCTTCACAGGGCGCTGGTCGAGTCATGCGATGTCTATTTCTATGAAGTCGGCAAGAGGCTCGGCATTGACAGGATACATCACTATGCAACAGCTTTGGGCCTTGGCAGCCCTACAGGCGTTTCGCTCTACCCACTCAAGGAGCGCTCCGGCCTAATACCGAGCACAGCATGGAAAATGGACAAAAAAAAGCAGCAGTGGTATCTGGGCGAAACATATAACTCATCCATAGGACAGGGGTATGTTACTGTCACTCCAGTGCAGATGGCTGTAATGCTCGCTGCTGTTCTGAACGGCGGACATGTTAATGCTCCGACATTCATAAAGGATGCTGCGCCAAAGACAATAAAATCTTTCCCAATATCAGAAGAGACCCGCAAACTTGTGATTGATGCTCTCGCAGGGGTTGTGAATGAAGGCGGCGGCACAGCAAGATCAGCCCAGTCCTCCATTGCAATGATAGGCGGCAAAACAGGCACTGCCCAGGTTGTGAGCAAAGGCAAGGAGGCCGGCGGCAAATATATGGATCATGCCTGGTTTGTGGCATTTGCGCCTGTGGAAAATGCTGAGATAGCGCTCACTGTTTTTGTCGAGCACGGCGGACACGGCGGCTCTGCTGCTGCTCCGGTTGCCAAAAAAGCGATAGAAGCATATTTAAAAAAACAGGAGACACAGCCCCACACACCGGCTGCCGCTAAACAAGAATGATACTGAAAATAGACAGACGGCTTATAAAAAACTTTGACTGGGTAACCTTCGGCATTATCATGAGCATTGCGCTTATAGGCATCGCAACCATATACAGCGCCACAAGACTTCCTGTTGAGGGCATGGATGGCGGACAGCCTGATTTTTACCTCAAGCAGATTCTGTGGCTGCTTATTAGCGTGACCGTGTTGTTTGCTGTTGTGCTGATAGATTATGTCTGGTTTTACAGGCTGGCGTATATTTTTTACGGCATAGGACTTTTTTTGCTCATCGCTGTTCTGATCGGAGGCAAATCAAGCCTTGGAGCGCAGCGCTGGCTGAATCTCGGATTCTTCACATTTCAGCCCTCAGAGTTTTTCAGGCTCTCTTTCATAATGGCATTTTCATCATACCTGGTTAACCGCAACCTCTATGACCGCATACCATTGAGCTGCGTCTTCATGTTCGGGATAATCCCGCTCTTTCTGATAGTGCTTCAGCCTGATCTCGGCACAGCAATACTTCTTATGTCTCTGTTCGTCATACTTTCGATCATGCGCGGACTGAGCAAAAAGATCATCACCCTGGCTGTGATAGTAAGCCTGATCTCCATACCATTTCTGGGGCATATATTCTGGGAGGGAATGAAGGACTACCAGAAGAACAGGCTCGTCGCGTTTGTTGATCCTGAGATAGATCCTTCAGGCATTGGATATCATATCAACCAGTCAAAGGTCGCAATCGGGTCCGGCAGCTTCTTTGGCAAGGGCTATCTGAAAGGCACGCAGGGGCCTTTAAGGTTTCTGCCTGAAAAGCATACTGACTTCATATTCTCTGTATTTTCTGAAGAGTGGGGATTTATCGGCAGCATCACTCTTTTTTCCCTCTATATAGTGCTGTTTCTGCGCGGGCTGGATACAGCTAAAAAGGCAAAGGATGAATTCGGCAAGCTCGTTGCAACAGGTGTTGTGAGCATGTTCTTCATCTACTTCCTCGTTAATACTGGCATGACGCTCGGCATGATGCCTGTAGTTGGCGTGCCTTTGCCTTTTATGAGCTACGGCGGCACAGCACTGTTGAGCAATTTTATCGCAGCAGGTGTGCTGATAAACATTCGCACCAGAAGATTCGAGCTGTTTTATTAAGGCTTTTTATTGCGTTTAAGAGTCATGCGCGTATATAATGACCAATATATACAGCCAAAGTGGAGGTAAAAATGAAAATTATAGAAGGCGATCTTCAGGCAAAAGACCTTAAATTCGCTGTAGTGGTGAGCAGGTTCAATGACTTTATAACAACAAAACTGCTCGAAGGCGCAAAAGACGCGCTCATAAGACATGGCGCAAAAGATGATGATATAGATGTTGTGAAGGTGCCTGGTGCATTTGAGATACCGCTCACAGCAAAAAAACTGGCTGCAAAAGGCAGTTATGATGCTGTTATCTGTTTGGGTACTGTTATACGCGGAGCAACTCCGCATTTTGAATATGTGGCATCAGAGGTGTCAAAGGGCATTGCATCCGCATCGCTGGATACAGGCGTGCCCATAGCATTCGGCGTTATCACATCAGACACAATAGAGCAGGCAGTGGAACGCGCAGGCACAAAGTCCGGCAACAAGGGATGGGATGCTGCTGTAACAGCCATAGAAATGGCAAAAGTTCTCAAAAAGATTTGATTGCATGAACAGACGAAAAGCCCGTGAATACGCACTCCAGTTCCTTTACAGATTCGATTTCATCGGCCCTAAAAAGAGCCGTCTGAAAGAAGACTCTCTCAAGGCTGAGTTCAGGGTCTTCATGACAGAGTCGGGGGTAAAGGACCGCGAAGCCGCTGAATTTGCCGAGGCCATCATTACCGGTACAATGGCAAATCTCAAAGAGCTCGACGCAGAACTCCAGAAGCGCGCTCAGAAGTGGAAGCTCTCGCGCATGGCAAGCATAGACAGAAATATCATGCGCATGGCTGCATTCGAACTGCTTTACAGAAAAGACATTCCTGCCGCAGTCACAATAAACGAAGCTCTGGAGATAGCAAAAAAATTCTCCACATCAGAATCCGCTTCATTCATAAACGGTCTGCTCGACAGCATAGCAAAAGATTCAGGCAAGTAACCAACTCGCTTACCGGAGGTTTGTTATGAAAAAACTCAAGGTGTTGGGCATTATAGCAGCAGTAATTGTACTAATCCTCGCGGGTCTCACCATCACGATCAAATCCTATCTCAAGAGTGACAAGCTCAAGGCCCTCATCATCCCGAAGATTGAAGATGCCACAGGCAGAAAGGCCAATATAGGTGAAATCAATGTTTCTATCTTCAAAGGCATCGTTATAAAAGAGATGGGCATCAAAGAGCAGGACGGCAAAACTGATTTTTTGGCTGCAAAAGAATTTGTACTCGACTACAGCCTTGCAGCGCTGCTGAAAAAACAGATCCTGATCAAAAAGGTGGAACTC
>JAJFVG010000050.1 GCA_021371915.1 Nitrospiraceae bacterium | reverse complement strand
GCTCATCTGCATGAATGCTGCTATGGCTATCTCAACGGCAGTATATCTTGTCATGGATATGTCGAGCTGGCCCTTTGTTTCAGGCAGTATGTTTTCGAGCAGCCTGTTGTAGCGCATCATTCGTACAGCATCAGCAGAATCCGGCATGCTGAATATATGTCTAAGCTCTTCAGCCAGCCTCTCCGGCGCGGATGAGCCTGCAAGCGGAGCAAGCCTTGCTGCTGCTTCAGCTGTGGCCTCATCAACACTGAACCCGAGCGTTGCAGCGAACCTGTATATCCTGAGGAGTCTCACAGGATCGCTCTTGAGGTTTTCTTCAGAGACCATCCGCACTGTTTTTGCTGCAAGGTCATTCAGACCCCCGAGCGGATCGATTATACTGTCTTTTGCTTTAGCGCTGATCAGTCCGTTTGCAGCAAGGCTGAGGGGCAGTGCCATTGCATTTATTGTTATGTCCCGCTGCCGCAGGTCATCCTCAATGGCATTGCCCTTGAATGAGGATATATCGATAAAAAAACCGCCTCTTGCCACACGAACTGTAGCAGACTTTCTGTCAAATGGCACGGCAGTGCTGCCAGTGAGCGCTGCGAATTCATTGCCCAGGCCTACCGCATCCCTGATGACAGCCACATCAATGTCCCTTAGCGGTTTTGCCGCGATGATGTCCCTCACAGCGCCGCCGACTATATAGGCTTGTGAAATCAGTCCTTTTGAGGACAGGAAGTTGATAAAAGATGAGAGCAGAAGTTCTGACATGAAAGAAGTTATATTACATACTGTTTAAATGTCAACTGTAAACTTTTGGTGTCTGCCGCCGATATATATACAATCGACACGCTTGAAATTAAGTCTGTTTTTAAGGATAATTATCTTAGTTTCCACAAGGGGGGAAAGCATATGAAGATTGTTACGCAGTTGAAGCTGATTGTTTTGGTTCTGTTCTTTTTCGGTGTAGTAGGCAACGTGGTGATTTACTGGCAGGTCAATGACATGACAATGGACGGCAGGGTTGTTAACTACTCCGGAATAGTCAGAGGTATGACCCAGAGGTTTATAAAGCTTGAGGTATCCGGCAAAAAGGCTGATGAGCTGAGACAAAAACTCGACAAGATCGTAAACGGTCTTATAAACGGCGATATAGAGCTTAATCTTCCACCTGCAACTGATGTTAACTATCTGTCTATGATGAAGCAGGTTGAGCAGTCATGGGAAGGCCTGAAGCAGGCTGTTATGAAGGCGAGGATGGATTCTTCTGCAAGACCCGATCTTATTGACGTGAGCGAGAAGTATTTTGACCTCACAAACAAGATGGTCGCAGCAGCAGAGGAATACTCAAAGGCAAAGGTTGATGTTCTCAAGTCAATACAGCTTGTACTGTTCTTGGTGAATCTTATTCTTCTGCTCTTTATCTGGGTGCTGGCGCAGAAGAGGATCACTGACCCGCTCACATATCTGACAGAAAAGGTTCAGAAGATTGTTAACGGTGATTTCGGAGTGACGATCGAGTATGACAGGAATGACGAAATAGGCGCTCTTGCAAAGAATATGAACAAGATGGTCCAGTCATTCAAGGTCTGCATAAAGAAACTCTATCCGGATGCTTACAAGGATTAGCGGATTAAAAAATTAAAAGAGGCGGAAGCGCATAATGCGCTTCCGCCTCTTTTTTTAGTACCACATAAGGTCTTCGTAGTAAGGCACAGGAACAGTCAGGCTCATGTGCCCTCTTGAAGGCAGCCTCTCTGATGAGTAGCTGTCCCTTGCAACATCTATCGAGAAGTGCACCATATCGTCAACCTTTGCGCCGATTTCGCTAAAAGGCAGCCCGATCTCGAATATATCGCTGACAGCTGCTTCTATGGCAGCCTGTGTCTGAGTCCATCCGTCTGATCCCTTTTTCGACAATACGCTTTTTGTAGCATCAGCAGAAAGACTGCATGTGATTTTATATGTATACGGGCTGGTGATATTTATGGTCAATGTCAGAGGCTCTGTCTTTATCATTTCATAGAACGGTTCAGAAGTGTCCAGCCTTATGTACATATTATCCTTGTTAAATCCGTAGTATATCCTCGAAAATGTGCTCTCTGATTTATGCATGCTTCCGCCGGACTGCTTTACATCAAGATACGCGGCAGTATGCCACTCAAAATAGCTTGTCACAATGCCGTCAATGGAAGGCGTTATGAACCCTCTTATTCCTACTGCCGGTTTTATGTCCCTGTCCTGCGAGAGCACTGGAATATAAAGATGAGCAGGCGGCTCCATGCCGATACATTTATATACAGCCATAAGTGATTTTCTGTAGAGTTCGTCAAAGGCCTCGGCAGTTTCTGTGGAGTGTTCATCGCCATACCACCAGTTCCAATCGCTCCCTTCAGCAGCATATATGTGCCTTCTGGCCTCTGAGGTATCAAAGCCGGGGTTCGCCTTTTCAAATGTATCAAGGTCCTGCCTGGTCTGGGTGAGATAGTCCCATGAGGTGTTGTCCTCATCATGTCCTATCCATATGCCGAAGTTGCTGTTTATCCATGAGCCGGGGAATATCCTGTCTAGCCTTGCGCCGGCATTGTTCTCATTTATGTATTCAGAGAGTGTTACTGTGCGGAATCCAGGATCAGAGCCAAGAGTTTTATACAGCAGGCTCAAAAAATCTCTTCCATCATTTCGAAAATACTCCCATGCGTTTTCACCGTCAAGTATTATCGGCACTATGTGGTTCTGGCCTGTTGGCACGCATTTCTTTATCTCGATCAGACGGTTCATCAGATCAGCAACCGCATCCTGATGGTTCCAGCCGGAGTATACGAACCCGATCTGGTCAGACAGTTTGTGATCCCTGAAAAAGAGCGACACATCATTGAAGCGGTAGTTTGTGTACAGAGACGGCGCATCACACGCGCGACCGTTATCATCCCTCAGCAGCCTGCCCAGTGAGTTTGCAAGAACGGCCTCGTCAGTAGCAGCCCACCTTATGCCGTTTGCCTTCATTATCGAGAGCACCTCTTCGCTCACAGAGCCTTCTGAAGGCCACATGCCTTCAGGCCTGCGTCCAAAGAGAGAGTAAGCATAGTCAAGGGCGCTTGTGATCTGCGTCTCAGCGTCCTGCCGGAATGAGAATCTTTTTTTCGGCAGGTTTACCCCAGGCATGGCCACGCGGGCTATGTCAGTGTCGCAGAGCAGCGGCAGGATAGGGTGATAAAACGGAGTGAAAGAGACCTCAATACGGTCTGACTCCCACATGCTTTTGTAGGCAGGCACGATACGTTTCAGTATTTCGAGCTGCTTGCTTATGACGAGCTGCTTGTCCTCTTCAGAATAATTCCTGCCTTTTTTCACAAGTCCGGCAAGATCAGGGTCCTGCTCCCTGAATAGCGGGTCTATCCATGCGAGATTGAAGAGCAGCTGCAGGTCGCGGATGTCTTCCTGTCTGAAATATTTGATCACCCTGGTTATGTCATTCTTGGAGTATCTGAATCCGCGCATCGTGAGTATCTCGAAGTAGCGCGGGAAAGACTTAATCATGGTTTCCCAGTTTGCGAGAAAGAAGTTCTCTGTTATGTATATGAGATCCTGCTCGGAAAGATCAGCAGCATTTCTGAGCGTAAGTTCCATGTGTTTGTCCTGCGCGCCGTTGTCAGTATAGTCGAGCAGTTGCATGAGCAGCGAAGGCACAAGGTTGAAATTCTGTTTTACAGCCGGGAAGTTCTCCAGAATCAGGAGCATGTCGAGATAATCCTTTACTCCGTGCAGCCTGACCCATGGCAGGCTGTAGAGACCGGTGTCTGGGTCTTTGTAGTATGGCTGGTGCATGTGCCACAGAAATGCTACGTGAAGGGGTCTATCTGCCATCTTTCTGGAACTGGAATATATATTCGTCAGGTTTTGCCAGGCCGTACTCTTCCCTGGCATATTTCTCTATGTAGAACGGGTCTGTCTTCAGGGATGAAACCTGCTGCTTCATCGCATCATTCTCAGTTTTAATGGATTTTATTTCTGTTTCCAGCTTGGCCTTGTTTTTGTTCAGCTCCATATATTTTATCAATCCCATATCACCAAACAGCAGGTTGATGCTGAGGTAAACAAGCGCAATGGTGATGATGGTGAAAAATACCATGCCGCGCCTTTTACGCTCTACAGCAACCTGCTGTCTGAGATTTCTGGGTTTTATCTCATACTTCATAGATAAATTATAGATGCACGACCCGGGAATTTACAATGCCGGTCTATCCGATATTGTAAAAGGCCTCAAGTCCCCTGAACCTTGCTGTCTCCCCAAGCTCCTCCTCTATTCTGAGCAGCCTGTTGTATTTTGCTATGCGCTCGCTTCTTGAGAGCGAACCTGTCTTTATGAAGCCCGCATTGCAGGCAACAGCAAGATCAGCAATGGTGGTATCTTCTGTCTCGCCTGACCTGTGAGAGATTACTGCTGTGTAGCGCGCCTTCTTTGCCATCTCAATGGCATCAAGCGTCTCGGTCACTGTGCCGATCTGGTTCAGCTTTATCAGTATCGAGTTAGAGATGCCTTTCTTTATGCCCTCTTTGAGTATTGCAGTGTTCGTGACAAAAAGGTCATCGCCTACAAGCTGGATCTTTTTGCCGAGTTTTTCCGTAAGCAGCTTCCAGCCGTCCCAGTCATTTTCAGCCATTCCGTCTTCGATCGAGAGTATGGGGTATTTTGATACGAGCTTTTCGTAGTAGCCTGCAAGATCAGCAGAGCTTATCATCTTGCCTTCAAACTCGTATTTGCTGTCCTTGAAGAATTCGGATGAGGCAACATCGAGCGCGATGAATACCTGCTTGCCAGGCTCGTATCCGCTCTCTGAAATCGCCTGCAGGAGTATTGTTATAGCCTCTTCGTTCGAACCGAGGTTCGGCGCGAATCCGCCCTCATCTCCAACAGCCGTGTTTAGGCCTTTTTTGTGCAGCAGGCCTTTCAGCTTCTGAAATATCTCTGCACCTGCCCTGAGGGCTGATGAGAAGTTTTCGAATCCGGCAGGCAATATCATGAATTCCTGTATGTCGAGATTATTGTCAGCATGTGCTCCGCCGTTTATAACGTTCATCATCGGCACAGGCAGTTCTTTTGCATTGCATCCGCCGATGTGCCTGTAGAGCGGCGCTCCTGCCTCTGTTGCTGCTGCGTTGCATACTGCCATGGATACGCCGAGTATCGCGTTGGCTCCGAGCCGGCTCTTGTTCTCCGTGCCATCCAGCGCGATCATCACTCCGTCGACTTCAGGCTGGTCGCAGGCATCAAGTCCTGTGATATTGGGACCTATCTCTTCAATAACATTGTTTACCGCAGTCAGCACGCCTTTGCCGAAGAATCTCTTTTTATCTCCGTCTCTAAGCTCGAGCGCTTCTCTCTTTCCTGTGGATGCGCCTGAAGGAACCATCGCAGTGCCTACTGCTCCGCTGTCGAGCACAACATCAACCTCTACTGTGGGATTGCCGCGGGAATCGAGTATCTCTCTTGCGTATACATCTACGATTTCACTCATGATTTCTCCTCCTGTATGTTTTGTAATTATTGAATGGAAGCTTCAGGGTTTAATTATAAAATATCCTGAGAATTTTAGGGACAAGGAGCGCTATTTTGCAGAAGAGGGATTTGTTTCGATGAGCAGGTCTTCAGCAGCTTCCATCAGTCCTTCAGCAAAAGTCGGATGAGCGTGTACGGTTGCAGCTATGTCGCGCGCGGTAAGCCTTGCATTGATCGCAAGCGCTCCTTCATGCACAAGGTCTGAGGCATGCGGCCCGATTATATGCATGCCGAGCACTCTGTCAGAAGATGCCTCTGCAATTATCTTGATGAATCCGGTTATATCTCCCTCTGCATGTGACTTGCCGAGCGCCCTGAACTGAAACCTGCCGACCTTTATATCAATGCCTTTTTCCGCGGCCTGGTTTTCGCGCAGTCCGACAGAACCTATTTCAGGCGTTGCGAATACGCCTGCCGGAATGCAGCTGTAGTCCATTAAGGCTGATTTGCCGCAGGCGTTTTCAGCTGCAACAATGCCCTGTTTTGATGCAACATGCGCCAGCATTATCTTGTTTGTTATGTCGCCGATTGCATAGATGTTCTCTGATGATGTCTGCATCTTTTCATTAACCTGAATCGCTCCCTTTGCGCCTGGAGTTATTCCTGCGTTTTCGAGTCCGAGCCCTTCAGTATTGAGCTTCCTGCCGATAGAGACAAAAACTTTTTCAGCTGTAACAGTGCTGCCATCTCCAAGATGCAGGGTTACGCTGCTGCTGCCTGTTTCCGCTTTTTTAACAGCTGCGCTGGTTATAAGCCTGATCTTCATTTTTTTCAGCTCGCGTTCAAAGAGCCGGGTTATCTCCTCGTCTTCTGTCATCAATGCACGCGGCATCATTTCAACAATAGTCACTTCAGAACCGAGCTGCCTGAAGATGCATGCAAACTCGCAGCCGATCACTCCTGCGCCGATTACAATAATGCTCGATGGTATACTTTGCAGGTTGACAGCATCGTCGCTTGAAAGTATCCTGGTGCCGTCAAACGGCATGAATGGCAGCGGCGCCGGAGTGGAGCCTGTTGCAAGTATGATCCTGTCAGCCTCAAGGCTCTCTTCATAACCGTCCTTCTTTTTGATTGCCACTTTATCAGGCGCTGCTATGCTTGCAATGCCTTCAATAAGCCGTATGCCGTGCGACTTCAGCTGAGAGCGGATGCCTTTTATCTGTATGGATACGACCTTGTTTTTGCGCTCTATGATTTTTGCGATATCAGCAGTGATATCTCCATTAACAGCGATGCCGAATTCCGAGAGTTTTTTTGCCTTGTCAAATGCCTGCGCCGAGGCTATTATGGATTTGGTGGGAATGCACCCCCAGTTGAGGCAGGTGCCGCCGACTTCATCTTTCTCAATGAGAGTAACTTCAGCGCCGAGCTGCGCAGCTCTAATGGCTGCTTCATTGCCGCCGGGGCCGGCGCCAATTACAACAAGCTTCATCTTGATTCTTCTTCAATATATCTTTCGTATTCTTCCGCGTCCATAAGATTGTCCAGCTCTGAATCATCCTCAAGCTCTATTACAGCTATCCAGCCTTTTCCGTACGGATCGTCATTGATAATCTCAGGGGAGTCAGCCAGCTTCTCATTCACCTTGATCACGGTTCCTGTGACAGGAGCTATAACCGCGGAGGTGGCTTTTGTGGATTCGATTTCAGCCATCTCGGAGTTGCTGTCCACTACAGTCTCCGGTTCCGGCAGGTCGATATACACAATGTCTCCCAGAGAATCCTGCGCGTATTCAGTGATGCCGATAGTGCCTTTTTTTCCTGAGACTTTTATCCAGGTGTGCTCTTTGTGGTATTTAAGTTCTTCAGGTGTCATGTGTTCCCCCGATCAGCAGTGTTTGTGAATTAATTAACATAGTTTTGCAACTTTGTCAATCTTCTAACCTGTGCTATTATAAAAAACAATGACAGCAGTGACCAAACCGATATCCAGTTATTTGAGCATGATCAAGTTCTCACATTCGGTCTTTGCCCTGCCTTTTGCGCTTACTGGCGCTGTGCTCGCATCAGGCGGCATACCTGCGGGCGCCAAACTCTTCTGGATAATTGCTGCAATGGTCGGAGCGCGCACTGCTGCAATGGGCTTCAACAGGATCATCGACAGGCGGATAGACAGTCTAAACCCAAGGACGAAAAACAGGGAGATACCAGCCGGCATAGTCTCAACAGGTTCGGCGCTCGCCTTCAGCCTTGCGGCGCTTGCGCTTTTATTTTTTGCAGCGTATATGCTCAATCCTTTATGTCTAATACTTTCTCCGGTTGCCGTATTTGTATTCATCGCGTATTCATACACAAAACGTTTTACCTGGATGTCGCATTTTGTGCTCGGTATTGCGCTCGCTGCAGCGCCGCTGGGCGCGTGGATCGCTGTAAGAGGCACACTCGATCCTGAGATAATTCCCCTGGGCCTTGCTGTTGTCTTCTGGCTCGCGGGGTTTGATACGCTTTATGCCCTTCAGGATATGGATTTCGACAAATCGAGCGGGCTTTATTCCATCCCCGCAAGATTCGGTGTTAAACGTTCGCTTGCGCTTGCGAAGATTTTTCATGTGGTTTCCTGGCTCATGCTCTGCGTAAACGGCATTATTTTTGAGCTTAACAGCATCTACTGGGCAGGACTCATGACTGTTGCGCTAATGCTTGTGTATGAACACCGTCTTATCAGACATGATGACCTTTCAAAACTCAACATGGCATTTTTCAACATGAACGGATACATAAGCATAACTGTATTTGCCTTTACCCTTTTTGCTGTATTGCTGTCCTGAAAAACATTTATCGCGGAGGTGTTATGAAGGCTGTAAAGGTCGGCATAATCGGAGGCTCGGGGCTGGATGATCCGCAGCTGATGAAGAATATCAGGGAAAAAAAGGTGACAACGCCTTACGGCAAACCTTCATCAGCCCTGACAATCGGGAAGATAGGCGGAGTTGATACTGTTATACTCGCCAGACACGGCAAAATGCATTCGATATATCCTACCGGCGTAAACTTCCGCGCAAATCTTTACGCACTCAAAAAAGAGGGCTGCACTCATATACTCGCTACAACAGCGGTCGGTTCCCTGCGCGAAAAGATCAGGCCGGGTGACCTTGTTTTTGTGGACCAGTTCATAGACTTCACAAAGCACAGGCCGCTCACGTTTCATGAGAAAAAGGTTATACATACGCCAATGAGCGAACCCTTCTGCTCTGATCTGCGCAGCCTTCTGAAGAAGACCGCAAAGGCGCTGAAACTGAGGCACCATCCAAAAGGCACTGTCATTACAATAGAGGGGCCGCGTTTTTCAACAAAGGCAGAGTCGCATATGTTCAGGCAGTGGGGCGCTGATGTGATCAACATGTCCACTGTGCCTGAGGTGATACTTGCCCGCGAACTCGGCATCTGCTACCAGAGCATCGCCATGTCCACTGACTATGACTGCTGGAAAGAGGGCGAGGAGCCTGTCACATGGGAGATGATCCTGAAGATCATGAAGCAGAATTCCGACAATGTGAAGAAGCTGCTTGTCAAGGCGATATCCAGCATAAAAAATACAGGCTGCTGCGCAGCGTAGGGAGACCGGATGACAATAAAATCGAAAATAAGGACAATTGCCGACTACCCCAAAAAGGGCATCATGTTCAGGGACATCACCACCCTGATAAAAGACCCTGTAGGCTTCAGGCTGGTGATCGACAATTTAACGCAGAGGTACATACAGGATGACATGGACTTCAACGTAATCGTGGGCATCGAGTCCAGGGGATTCATCATAGGCGGCGCTCTTTCCTATACTCTTGGCAAGGGATTTGTTCCGGTCAGAAAGAAGGGCAAGCTGCCTGCTGAGACGATCTCGCATGAATATGATCTGGAGTACGGCACGGACATCATAGAAATGCACAGGGATGCGATCAAGGAAGGAGACAGGGTATTGCTGATCGATGACCTGCTTGCAACAGGAGGCACGGCGCTCGCGTCTGCCGCGCTTATAGAGATGCTCGGCGGCAGTGTTGTCGAGATGGCATTTGTTGTTGATCTGCCTGATGTGGGCGGCAGAAAGCGGCTTGTTGAAAAGGGCTACAATGTTTTTGCGCTCACGGAATTTGAGGGGGAATAAATTTTTTTGAACAGTCCTGGCAGGGTTGACACCATAATCTGCGCTGAACATCTGCTGACCATGAACAGCAGCATGGAGATAATCCGCAATGCTGCTGTTGCTGTGCAGGGCAGCGCCATTGCAGCAGCCGGTCCTGCTGATGCCATTATGAAAAGCTTTTCAGCAGACAATGTGATTGACTGCAAGGACAGGGTTGTTATGCCCGGCTTTGTGAATACTCATACTCATGCTGCAATGGTCTATTTCAGGGGGCTTGCGGATGACCTGCCTCTGAAGGAGTGGCTGGAAAAGCATATATGGCCTGCTGAGGCCCAATGGCTCAGCCCGGAATTTGTGTGTGATGCAGCAGAGCTTGCCTGCATGGAGATGATACTGGCAGGCGTAACTTCATTCAATGACATGTACTTCTACGGCAGCAGCGTGGCGCAGGCAGCAAAAAAGATGGGCATGCGCGCTATGATCGGCTGCGGCATTGTGGACTTTCCGACAAAGACCGGCAATTCGGCTGACGACTACCTGCGCAATGCAGAGGAGTTTGCTGAATCATATAAAGGCGATGATCTGGTGTCATCGTGCCTTGCTCCTCACTCAGCCTATACATGCTCTCCTGATACGCTGGCAAAGGTGAGAGATGCAGCTGAGAGGCTTGATCTTCCTGTGTGCATACATCTGTCGGAGACCGAATGGGAAGTATCTGAAGCAGAGCGTTGCTATGGCAAAAGGCCTGTTCATCATCTTGATAATTTGGGACTGCTCAATAACAGGCTTGTTGCAGCGCACTGCGTATGGCTGGATGAATCTGAGATCAACCTTCTTGCAAAACGAAGGGTTAATGTTTCGCACTGTATAGAGAGCAACCTGAAACTCGCATCAGGCATAGCGCCTGTTACAGCCATGCTGAAGGCGGGTGTAAAGGTTTCTTTCGGCACTGACGGCGCTGCAAGCAACAATGACCTGAGCATAATGGGCGAGATGTCCACAGCAGCAAAGGTGCACAAGGCCATTGCCAAAGACCCTACTGCGCTTGATGCAAAGACAGCGCTGCTTATGGCAACAAGATGGGGGGCTGAGGCATTGGGTCTCGGTTCTGTTGCAGGCAGCATTGAACCAGGAAAGCGCGCTGACCTTATAACCATAGACACAAAAAAGGCGCACCTTGCTCCTGTTTATGACATATGCTCGCACATAGTCTATGCTGCGCAGGCATCTGATGTTGAGGATGTTATGATAAACGGAAAGCTGCTGCTCAGAAACAGGCATCTCACTCAGGCATCAGGAGATGAGATAATGGCAAAGGCAGCAGAGTGGGGCGCGAGGATAAGCAGCAGCAATGAGAAGGAGGCCCGATAATGTCAACGGAATTCAAGGATGCTGCTTCCTGCTGGAAGGAGATACTGGCTGACCATGCAGGCAAGAGGCATCTGCTGAAACAGATAGAAAAGTTTGCAAGGGATAATACAGACCCAACGCATATTGTGTTCGGCACATCAGGCTGGCGCGGGGAGACAGGCACTGACTTCACATTTCAGAATCTCAGGGTTGTCGCAGCCGGAATAATTGAAGTTCTCATGGCTCAGGACAAAGAAGTTATGGCCGCAATGGGAGTGAAGGACTTTGCAGAGATAGCTGAGCGCGGAGTGATAGTCGGGCATGACAGCAGGTTTCTGGGCAGGGAATTTTCAATGGAAGTCATAGGGATGTTACAGAGCGCCGGCATAAAAACATGGTATGCAGGCGAGGCCACTACCCCGGAATTTTCCGCTGCTGTTGTTATGCTCAATGCTGCATGCTCCATAAATCTTACGCCCTCGCACAACCCTGCCAACTATTCAGGCTTTAAGTTCAACCCCTCTGACGGAGGACCAGCCGGACAGGAGATCACATCAAAGATCGAGGAGGCTGCAAACTCGATAATGCAGTCAGCCTTAAAGCCTGCTTCAGTGTCTCCGAAAAATGTGGAGTCAATTGACCTTACGGACATATACATAAAATTCCTGGAGCAGAGGGCAACGCTCGATCTGAAGAAGATAAGGGATTTTGTTCATAATGCGGACTGCCTTATATGCGTAGACAATGTGCATGGCGCATCAAGAGGCAGGATCGAGCGCATAATCGGAACTGGCAGCAGGATTGTTTATCTCAGGACGGATGATGACTTTTTGTTCGGCGGAGTAGCGCCGGAGCCGTCAGAGGCGAACATGGCCGGAGTAATGAAAGTGTTGGAGAACAGCAGCGCTAAATTCAGGATCGGCGCTATCATGGACCCTGATGGAGACAGGATAAGACATGCTGACCACACGATCCAGATTCCGATGAACTACTTCGGCGCCATGGCGCTGCACTTTCTGCATACACGCAAGGGAATAAATGGTATGGTCTCAAAATCCGTTGGCACTAGCAACTTTGTAAACGCGATCGCAAAGGCTCACGGCCTTGATATTGTGGAGACAAAGGTCGGGTTTAAAAACTTCAGGCCGTATCTGCTGCCCACTTCAGAGAAAAAGGCGATAGTTGCCTTTGAGGAATCTGACGGCATGTCAGCATACAACCACACGCCTGAGAAGGATGCGCTCTTCGGCCTGCTCTGCGCCATAGAGATGGTGGCTGACACAGGAAAGAACCTGGGCGAATATCTGAGCGAACTGATGGATAAATACGGCCATTACTATACAGGCCGCTCCGGCATAAGCGTTGACAGGGCCTTTGCAGGAGAACCGCTGCTGAGAAAGCTTGAATGGATAAAGGAGCAATACAGGGTTGGATCTGTGGTGATGATCGGAGATCATGAGCGCAGGGTTGCTGATGCCATAACAGTGGACGGCACAAAGCTGGTGCTGGATGACGGTTCATGGCTGATGATAAGGCCTTCAGGCACAGAGCCGAAGGTGAGGTTCTATATCGAGGCCAGGACAGAAGAGGCAAAAGAGGCAATGATGCAGGCTGCGATAAAAATAACTAATGAGGCGCTGGAGAGATAGCTGATGAGATACGGCCACATAGATATACCGCTCCAGAGGGTGCATATCGAATTAACGAATGTCTGCGACTTCAACTGCACATTCTGCCCGAAGTCAGAGATGAAGCGGCGCTACGGATACATGGACAAGGAGCTCGCAAAGAGGCTTATCACAGAGATCGGGGACAACAACATAAGCGACAAGATAACCTTTCATGTGATGGGTGAGCCGACACTGCACAAGGATTTTTTCGAGATACTTCAGTTTGCGCTTGATAAAGGCGTGAAGGTCGGGCTGACAACAAACGGCGGAGGGCTCGGCAGAGAGGCCGGCAAAAAACTGGCTGCATATCCACTGCATCAGATTGATATATCACTCCAGACTCCTGATGAAAAATCCTTTGAACTCAGAAAAGCAGGAGCGCTTGAATTCGGAGATTATCTTGAAGGCATATTCAGTTTTTTTGAGGAGTATCACAAGGCGCACAAAGATACAATCTTCAAATTCAGATTTCTAAATACCCGCTTCAGAAAAAAGAGCATGGAAAAGAAGACAGGTCCCATTTCTGTAATATCATCCACAGCAGAGCTTCGCTCTACATTCAGATATTGGGCAGGCAGGGTGTACGACATAACAGGCATTTCTGAAAACGAGAGGAACAAGGCCTTTGCATTAATAGACAGGCTCTCAGCGTACAAATGGAATGTGGTTGAGGTTGCGCCAAATGTTTTTTTCGAGACATACATGCTCGAAGACTGGGGCCACGCATTCGGCGACAAAAAGGTGAGAGAGGCCTGGGCAGGCTACTGCTTTGGCATGAGAGACCACTTTGCTGTTTTGCACAATGGCGATGTTACGCTCTGCTGTGTTGATTACGACGGCAACACAGTTATAGACAATGCAAAGGACAAGAGCCTGAAAGAGATACTGTCTTCTGAAGAGTTCGGCAGAATAATGGACGGGTTCAGAAAATACAGGCTTGTGCATCCATACTGCAGGCGCTGCCTCGGCAGCAGTTCATTGATCAGCTGGCTGGTAAAGCCTGTATTGTCAGTTGCGGGCTTAAAGGTGCTGAAGCCGTTCTTCTACAAAAAGGTTAGGCTTTCAGACTAGAGAGTCCTTCTGCCCTCAAGCGCTTTTGACAGTGTAACCTCATCAGCAAATTCTATGTCGCTACCGATAGGCAGTCCGTAGGCTATTCTGGTTATCTCCATGCCGAGGGGCTTTATTATTTCTGTTAGATACTTTGCTGTCATCTCGCCCTTTGTGTTTGGGTTGGTCGCAAGAATAACTTCCCTTATCCCGTCATTCCTTAACCTGTGCAGCAGTTCGTCAATCCTCAGCTTGTCAGGCGTTATGCCGTCAAGCGGAGAGAGCGCGCCAAGGAGCACATGATAGAGTCCGTTGAATATTTTTGTGCGTTCTATGGCGATGATGTTGCTCGGCTCCTCAACAACGCAGATGCGGGTCCTGTCCCTTGAAGAATCCGTGCATATGGCGCATGGATCAGAATCCGTGATGTTATAGCAGCTTGAACAGAACTTTGCATTTTCTTTTACATTGATTATCGCTTCTGCTATTGATTTGGCTTCGCGCGCTGGCATGCTCAGGATGAAGAACGCGAGTCTCTGAGCTGATTTGCGGCCTATGCCTGGCAGCCGCGTAAGCTCTGCCACGAGATTGTCTATTATTCCCTGCGACAAATTATCTCCCGAACATGCCGCCGAGATTTCCGAGTCCTGGCATTCCCATTGTGAGCTTTGACATATCATCCTGCACAAGCTGCTGTCCGCGCCTTATAGCCTCATTCGCAGCAGCCAGTATCAGGTCCTGAAGCATATCCGCATCATCAGGATTGATAACCTCTTTTTCTATCTTTATCGAGACTAGTTCTCCGCTTCCATTGGCAGTTACTGTGACCATGCCTCCGCCTGCTGTGGCTTCGACTGTCTTTGTTTTTGCTTCTTCCTGCATCTTCTGCATCTCTTCCTGTAGTTTCTGCGCCTGGCGCATGAGATCACCCAGCATCTTCTTTGACATAAAAACCTCCTTTATTGTTTGTCTTTCTTTTGATTGTTTTCCTGATTGGGGATAACGTCTATTATTCTGCCTTCAAAAAGTTCCAGCGCCTCGTTGATTATCGGATTTTCGAGCGCCTTCTCTTTCAGCTCCTTTTTTGAGACAGAGGTTGATTCTTTTGAGCTGATATTTATCGCAACTGTTTTGCCGCATTTTTGTTTGAGCATCTGGGAGAGATTGCCGATCTTCTGCTTCACATTATCAGCAAACACGGATTGTCCGCCGTTGAATATCAGATTGATTGTGTCACCTGAAAAAACAGTCTCAGGCGCGCGGAGCTGAGTCGCAAGGAAGTGGTCTTCTTCATCAATTGTGTTTATTACAGCCTGCCATGCTGTCTCAGTATCAACTGCTTTTGCAGGGGCAGCAGGCGCGGGATTTTGAGCCGGAGCTGCCTTTAAAGGCTCTTTAGCAGGTTCAGCCGCAGCAGGCGCTGTCTTTTTTGTATGCACAGGCCTGGAGCTGGGACCTGGCTGCTGTTCAATTTTTGCAGCTGTTTTTGCCTCTGAGACAGGCAGTCCTTTGAGTATGTCTGCCACTGAGCTTAGTCTGCTGAACATGCCTGCCTTTATAAGCGACATCTCAAGCGCAATACGCGGGTAGAGCGCGTTTCTGATTATTGGTTCAGCTTTTATCAGGTCAGAGAGGATTAGTGCAATGTGCTCTTCTGTGGCGGACTGTCTTATGCTGCTGATTGCTGCCATATCCTCTTCAGCAAGGTCGAGCACGCCATCCGCTCCGCCGGTTATCTTGGAGATCAGAAGGTCGCGCATGAACTGGAGCAGGTCTTTTGTGAATATCTTGAGGTCAGCTCCTGAGTCAGCGAGCACGGATATTGTCTCCACTATCTTTTTTGTATCGCCGTTCAGCATTGCCGATGTCAGCTCAGACAGTGTCTGAGTGTCTGTTATACCGAGCAGGTCTTTAACCTCTGTCTCTGTTATGTCCTCTGAAAATGAGGCTATCTGGTCGAGTATTGTGAGAGAGTCTCTCATACTGCCGTCAGCTGCGCGCGCTATCATCTCCAGGGCAGGGTCTGTTATTTTGATCGGCTCTGCCTTGCAGATGTGCTTGAGCCGTTCCTTCACCTTTTGCGTTGTCATCCGCCTGAAAGGCAGGTGCTGGCATCTTGAGAGCACTGTTGCCGGTATCTTTTTCGGCTCCGTGGTTGCGAGAACGAATATGACGTGAGGCGGCGGCTCTTCAAGCGTCTTGAGCAGCGCGTTGAATGCTGATATCGAGAGCATGTGCGCCTCATCGATTATATATATCTTGTATCTTCCGCCTGTTGCAGCGTATCTGACCCTTTCCCTCAGGTCTCTGATGTTGTCAACGCCTGTGTTTGACGCGCCGTCGATTTCCGATACATCCATTGACGAGCCGTCAGATATCGAGAGGCATGACTCGCACTTGCCGCACGGCTCTGTTGTGGGGCCTTCAGCGCAGTTGAGCGCCTTTGCGAGTATCCTTGCAGCAGAGGTCTTGCCCACTCCTCTTGGGCCTGAGAATACATAGGCATGGGCTGTCTTGCCCTGGGAGATCGCGTTTTTGAGCACGCGCGCGATCGGCTCCTGTCCGATCAGGTCATCAAAGTTTTGAGGTCTCCATTTTCTTGCAAGTACGAGGTATGACATGGCTTCTCCATTTTTTTTCCATATCCGGCGGCAGGCCCGTTGATGCTTTTAAGGGACCGGCTTGCTGCGGCACCCAGACAAAATGCTTACCGTTGCTTCCTTCCGGACCTGGCGGGGTTCACACCTGCCTGCTGCGCAGGGCCAGCCCCCGGATATGGAAATAAATCAACCTCCAGGGAAACTGATTAAAATGGCGGAGAGGGAGGGATTCGAACCCTCGGTGAGTTTTACCCCACACACGATTTCCAGTCGTGCGCCTTCAGCCAACTCGGCCACCTCTCCATCACGGCTGAATTAGAACAAAAAGTTTAACGCAACCCCCGGACAATTGTCAAAATAACTACTCTATCCATTTGATTATGCTGTCGAGAGGTTCTCTACCTGTGACAAAGAGCTTTGAAGGTTCTATCTGCTCCGGGTAGCCGGTTGATAGAGCGATCACGAGTCTTTTATTGTCACCTATCGAGAGGAATCTGCGTATCTCAGCGGAATAGTCAATAACAAATGCCTGCGGCACAGTGCCGATGCCCTCTGCGTGTGCAGCGACCATGAGCGTTTGGCAGAAGAGGCCTGCATCGAATATTGACCATGAGGGCAGGTCCCTGTCCTGAAATACGAATATGCAGTGCGGCGCGCCATAGAATCTGAAGTTGGCTCTCTTGGCCTTTTTCACAAGATCAGGGTCATTGATGTTAACACCGAGTTTCGCGCTCCGTTCTGCAAAAGTTTTTTTGATCCGCGCATCTATGTGCTGAGGCCATCCGGCTGGTTCCGGTATGTCTGGCTGCGGAGGAGCGCCTTTTTCGAGCAGTCCGATCAGCAGTTCAGTGAGAGCGTCTTTCTTTGCGCCTGATACGACCGCGACTTCCCACGGCTGGCTGTTTTTGTATGACGGGCTTCTCTGCGCTGTGCTTATGATCTTTTTGAGAATATCAGACGGCACTGGGTCAGGCTTGAATTTGCGAATACTCATTCTTGATTTAATGCATTCGATAGCATCCATATCAGCTCCTCCTTGAGGTTGTTTGCGGAAGACAGTTAATTATACTGAATCCTATATGTTCTGATTTTTATTATCAATGCTGCCGATTGGGCGCTGACTGCACGCTAGTTCGTGCTTCAGTGCCCATAACAGGCGTCTTGAGGCTGTGAAAAAAGTGATGATGTTCTGGTTTTTGAAGTCACGGTATGTGTAGGTGTGAGGGGTTAGGTTCCCTTTTGTATACATCAGCGTCACCTCAGCGTATATGCCGTCTTTGAGGTATATTCGATGGGAATAATCTTTGGTGGATGCAAGCACTATTTTCGCGGGTGTCATGTAGCCGGGGTCTATGTTTACAGTGCGTTTGTCACCAATGCTGAGCAGCTGTTCCATTTCATTGGTTCTGATTTTGATTGATGAAAGTTCAGAGGGATCTATTGGGTTTCTGAAGATGAAAAACCGCCTCTTTATGTTGTCGCCAAGTTCATCCTTGTAGTAGTCAGTATGCTCCCAGTTGTAGACAGGGCTCTGTGCAACAATCTCTCCAAACTTCGATTCGAGCATTTCAACCGCTTTTTCACACTGCTCTTCGGAGCTGTACAGGATGCCGGCAAAGGGTATGGTTATATCAGGCTGTCTGATGTTTGCCATTGTTTTTATTTGAGCTTGGATATTGCCTGTTGCGCATCAGGGCTATCCCATCTGAAGGGGCCCACAATCTTGTCCCTGACTATGCCTTTGGCATCTATGATGAATGTCTCGGGCACGCCGGTAAGGCCGTAGTTTTTTGCTGTTTTTGCATTATCAATTAGCACAGGAAAGGTGAAGCTGTTCTTGCGCATGTATTCCCTGGCATTGTCAGCCCTGTCGTTGTAGAGTATGGTCAGGAAGACGAAATCCGGATTATTTTTTTCGAGATTTATCAGATTCTGTATTGTTGGGTTTTCTGTTTTGCACGAGTCGCACCATGTTGCCCAGAAGTTGAGAAAGACCACTTTACCCCTGAGATCGGAAAGCTTCCATACCTTGCCGTCCAGGTCAGTCAAAGAGAAGTCAGGCGCTTCGAGCCCTGTTGAAGCCTTCAGACTCTGAGATCCGTCCCTGCCTACTGCAAAGAAAATGGCTGCTATGCCTGCGATGAGTATTATGAGCAGTAAAAGGCCTTTATTGTTCATGAAAATCTCCCTGTGAATATTATGAGACTAAAGTCCCGCGAAATCCTGCAGGATTTCGCGGGACTGGTTTTATATTTTTTCCAGGTTGCTCTCAATTTACGGACAGCAGCATCTGTTCCTGCGCAGTCTCGACAAACTCCGGTCTGGAGTCCTTTAGCACTACCTTTATTGTGCCTAAGTTCTTGAACCTGCCTTTGATGATCTCTTCAGAAAGCGGATCTTCGATCTCGCGCTGTATTGCCCTGCGCATCGGCCTTGCTCCGTAAGTAGGCTGATAATATTTGGTGAGCAGCCATTCCTTCACATCAGGAGCAACCTCAACCGTGAGCGAGTGCTCAACAAGCTGCTTGTTTGTTTCCACAAGCAGCAGGTCAATAATCGAGAGCAGATGCTCTTTTTCGAGCTGGTGGAAAACCACCATCTCGTCTATCCTGTTGAGGAACTCAGGGTTGAATGTCTTTTTCATCTCTGACATCACGTTGTCCTTGATCTTGTCGTATGTCTCGGTTGTTGAGGAGCGGTAGAATCCAAGAGGCGTTGCCTTTTCGATTATCCTTGCGCCGAGGTTGGATGTCATTATGATGATGGTGTTTCTGAAGTCCACCTTTCTGCCATAGCTGTCTGTCAGCATGCCCTCGTCCATGATCTGGAGCAGCATGTTGAACACATCAGGATGCGCCTTTTCCATTTCGTCAAAGAGTATTACAGCGTATGGACGTTTGCGGATCTTCTCTGTAAGCTGTCCGCCCTCTTCATAGCCGACATAACCTGGAGGCGCTCCTGTGAGGCGCGATACATTGAAGCGCTCCATGTATTCTGACATGTCTATTTTCACAAGCGCGCTCTGGTCATTGAACATGAACTCAGCCAGCGCCTTTGCGAGCTCTGTCTTGCCTACTCCTGTGGGGCCGAGGAAGAAGAATGTGCCCATTGGTTTGTTTTTGCTCTTCAGGCCTGCGCGTGACCTCTTTATTGCCCTTGCCACAGCCCGTACAGCATCGTCCTGGCCGATTATGCGGCCATGGATCGTCTCTTCCATGCGTATAAGCTTGTCTGCTTCGGTCTCTTCCATTTTGTGCAGCGGAATGCCTGTCATTTTGGATACAGTATACGCGACATCATCTTCGGATATTACAGGCACCTCTTTGCCAAGAGACTCTTTCCACTTTCTGTACTGCATCTCGTATGTTTTTTTGAGTCTCTCTTCCTGAGCCCGCAAGGTCTGTACCTTGTCAAGATCATGCAGCCTTACATAGAGGTTCTTTTCTTTTGATATCTGGATCAGCTCGTTCTCCATGTCCCTCAGCTCCTGCGGGAGCGTGGACCTCTTGAGCTTTATCCTTGATCCTGTTTCATCGATCACATCTATGGCCTTGTCAGGCAGGTATCTGTCCGTGATGTAGCGGTCAGAGAGCTTTGCAGCATCACTGATTGCAGCATCGCTTATCTTCACCTTGTGGTGCTGCTCGTACTTGGGCCTTATGCCCCTGAGTATATCAACGGTGGTTTCTACTGTCGGGGGCTGAATGTATATCGGCTGGAATCTTCTTTCGAGCGCTCCATCTTTTTCAATATGCTTTCTGTATTCATCAGGTGTTGTTGCGCCGATGCACTGGAGCTCTCCGCGCGAGAGAGCGGGCTTGAGCATGTTGGATGCATCAACAGAGCCTTCAGCTGCTCCTGCGCCGATAAGTGTGTGGAATTCGTCTATGAAAAGGATCGAGTTTTCAGACTGTAATATCTCTCTCATCACAGCCTTGAGACGTTCTTCGAACTGTCCCCTGTATTTTGTGCCTGCGATCAGTGCGCCCAGGTCAAGGGATATTATGCGCTTGCCTATCAAGCTGTCAGGCACATCACCTGCGACTATTTTCTGCGCGAGGCCTTCTACTATGGCTGTCTTTCCGACTCCGGGTTCGCCGATTATCGCGGGATTGTTCTTCATCCTCCTGCCGAGCACCTGCAGTACGCGCTCTATCTCATCATCCCTGCCGATTACAGGGTCGAGTTTGCCTTCAATGGCTAACAGTGTAAGGTCTCTGCCGAACTCATCAAGAGCAGGCGTGGTGGTCTTTTTGCGCTCTTTCTGCTGAGGCTGCTGAAACTGAGGCTTTATCGCAAGATTGATGGCGAGCTGGCGCGCGCCAAGCAGGTTTGCACCCAGGTCTCTGAGTATCTTTCCTGCTATACCCTCATCTTCGCGTATAAGGCCCAGCATGAGGTGTTCGCTTCCTATGTAGTTGTGGCCCAGCAGTCTGGCCTCTTCGATCGAGAGTTCGAGCACCTTTTTTGCCCTTGGCGTAAAAGGTATCTCCCCGAATGTGAGCAGGTTTGAGCCAACAGGCAGGTTCTTCTCTATCTCGAACTTGATTTCATCTATCGAAAGCCCCATCTTCTTGAGGATGGTGTGAGGCAGGCTCTCTTCATCGCGAAGTATGGCAAGAAGCAGATGCTCAGTGCCGAGGTAGTCGTTGTTTCTCCGTTCAGCCTCTTCCTTGGCGAATATGATTATTCTTCTTCCGCGTTCCGTGAATTTTTCAAACATCTTTTTCTCCTTGTTTTCCCTCTAAAAAAATTGTAATTGGTTTGGAGAAACCTTGTCAACACAAGTAATTGTGCCTGATATTATGATTATGAACCCTTTGAAATAGTTATCGGCGCTTAATTTATAATCTTTTTCTTGTAACTTTAACCAGCTATCCTGTATGCTTTTTTTCATGTACGCCAATGTTTTATTTCCTCTGAAGCTGCCTCCTCTGACATACCGCATACCAGACGGTATGCCCATTGATATTGAAGGCTTTATCGTAAAGGCGCCGCTCGGCAGGCAGGGGGCGTACGGTGTGGTTACAGAGGTGCTGGGTTCAGCTCCGGAGGGATTGCAGGGGCTCAGGGAGCTTGACGAGTGCAGAGGGTTGTATGCAGGCAGATCGTATCTCAGCCTGATACGCTGGCTTTCACAATATTATCTTACAGCCGAGGGCCTTGCGCTTAAAGCATGTTTTTTTGATGACTTTATAAAGTCCGCAGTTGCTGAACCAAAAAGAAAAAGGCGCGGTCCTAGGCCTGATGCTTGTCTGCCCTGCATGGAGCTTCCTGCTGCATCAGGCAGGCTTGCGGGTCTGATGTCTGAAATTTCCAGTAAGCTCTCAACCAATAAGTACAGCACATCACTTGTGACACTTGCCAGGACATCTGAAGATGCGCGGCTGGTAAGCGATCTGTTTGAAATGCAGCAGGATATGAGGAATGTGATCATTGCAGTGCCTGAGATCGACAGAATGAACAGGATACTCGGCTGTCTCAGCGCAAAGTTCGGCAGCAGGGTCTGCGGCCTGCACAGCAGACTCACTCCTGCAAAGCGGGCGGATGCTGTTAAAAGAATTCTGTCAGGAGAGTCTGATATTGTTGTCGGCACAAGATCAGCTGTGCTTGCTCCGATGCAGTCAGTATCTCTGATCATTGTCAACCAGGAGCAGAGCCGGTCGTACAAGGCGCAGGAAGGACTCAGATACAATGCGCGGGATGTGGCTGTTATGCGCGGCTATATCAGCAAGTCGCCTGTAATTCTCACATCAGTTGCTCCGTCTCTGGAGTCTGTAAGCAACTGCGCTACCGGTAAATACACCTTCATAGGCAGCAGTGGCAGGGATGTCTCATCCTTTGATTTTCCGGACAGGTCAGGCAGGCCTGTCATCAGGATCGCAAGGCTCACAAAAAAGAGCCGTGAGCAGAGCTGTTTTTCTTCTGACACGATCAAAAAGGCAAAAGATGTTATGAAGGCAAAAGAAGCCATGCTCTTTCTTATAAACCGCAAGGGCTACTCGCTGATAAGGTGCGATGACTGCGGCAGCACTCTCGACTGCAAAAGATGCGGAGTGCCGCTTGTATTTCACAAGGCAGGCAGTGCGGCAAAGTGCAGTCTTTGCGGGGCAGAGGAAAAAGCAGCAGTATCCTGTCCTGAATGCAGTGGTTTTAATCTTGCGCCATCCGGCATCGGGCTGGAGCGCGTCAAGGAGGAGATTGACAGCATATGCTCCACAAGGGCTGTTGTCTTGCAGAAGCCGGCAGGCCGCAAAAAAAATCCGGATGATGATATCAAACCTGATGAAGATGAACAGGAGAGCGAGGTTGCTGCATTCTGTGTGGGCACTGCGCATGCTGTCCGCAGGATAGATGAGGGATTTCTGAATACTGCTGTGTTTGTGTCAGCGGAATCCATGCTGAGCATGCCTGACTTCAGGGCCAGGGAGAGGGCATTGCAGGAGATAATGCAGAGTGTTGAGCTGGTGAAGCCCGGCGGCACTGTAATCATACAGTCATACAGGCCGGATGACAGGTTTCTCAAGGCAGTGAGGAGTTATGATCTCAGGTCATTTTATGCTGATGAGCTTGCAGAGCGCATGGCCCTCGGCTATCCGCCGTATTCAAATATCATCCTCTTCAGCATTGACGCAGCATCAGGCAGCCGCGAGATCGAACGGACTGTTGACGAGATAGCTACTGAAGTGTGCGATGAATACAAAAGAGGCATAACATTTTACGGGCCTGTGCAGGTAGCATCAGGGAGAGGCAGCAGGATGCAGTTCTTCATGAAGGCAAGGGACAGCGTGCGTCTGCACAAGGCTGCTGAATCAGCGGTCAGAAGGCTTGAGTTGATAAAGAATTTGAGGTTTACGGTGGATGTGGACCCGCTAAAAATATAGGGCAGGTTGCATTTTTTTAAGAAGTGTTCCAGCTTTTGCTATATCTTTCTGTATCTGGACTGAGAGTTCTTCAGGGCCTTTGAATTTTTTTTCATCCCTTATCCGGGTTATGAAGTGCAGCCTCAGAAGATGGCCGGTGAGGTCTGCATTGAAGTTGAGCAGATGTACCTCGTATGCCATTTTGCCCTCTCCAAAAGTCGGGTTGCTCCCGATGTTGGCAACTGCGTCAAAGGTCATGCGGCCTGTCTTTCCCAAGGGCATGCCTGATGCAGGATCGATTGTCACTCTTGCTGCATAAACTCCTTCTTTGGGTATCAGGCGGCTTTCTGTTTGCAGATTTGCTGTAGGCGTGTGCAGCAGCGGACCGCCGCGTCCTGTGCCCCT
>JAJFVG010000049.1 GCA_021371915.1 Nitrospiraceae bacterium | reverse complement strand
GCAGAAGCGCAGTGCAGCAATTTAACGCCGCAGTTTGAGGTGACCATATCTGTTGCGGATGGAGAGAAGCTCGCAAAAAAAACTCTCAATCGCAGACTCGGCATTGTGAACGGCATATCAATACTTGGCACAACAGGCATTGTAAAGCCTTTGTCTGCTGAGGCATGGACAGCAACAATAAAATCATCAATGAATGTTGCTGCTGCATCAGGCATAGGAGAGGTTGTGGTTTCATCAGGCCGCACTTCTGAAAAAGCCCACATGAAAAGGTTCTCGCTGCCTGATGAATGTTACGTGATGATGGGAGACTATTTTGAGTATGCACTCAATGAGGCAGCAGCGCATAAATTCAACAGGGTTGATGTCTGCGCTCAATGGGCAAAGATGCTGAAAATAGCAATGGCAACTCCGCAGACACATGTAAGGCACGGTGCGATAAATGTGAAAAAAGCTGCTGATTTTTTATTGTCCCTGGGGTGCAAGCTTTTTGACAGAGATACACGTTTCAACACAGCGCGTGAGATTTTTGATCTTGTTATGGAAAAAGACGGTGCTGATTCAGCTCTCTTTAAAACGGTTTGCAAAAAGGCTGCTGAGTACGCTGAGAAGATATCATCAGGAGTAGCGGTCAAGGTGTATCTGGTATCATATGACGGGGAGATAATAACAGGATCATGAGTTGTGTTTATGTTATAGGAATCGGTTTTAAACCTCTCGATGTTCATGCAACCGATGCCATGCACAGAGCATCAGCCATCTTTGCATCAGGCAGGCTTATGGAGGTCTTTCCGCTCTACGCCGGGTATTCTGAGGTCAAGGATAAGGTCATTGTGCTCAACAGTGTTGATGCTACTATTGAGGCGATAAGGGTAGAGCTCGATAAATCATCACAAGCTGAGATTGTGCTACTCGCATCAGGCGACCCTATGTTCTATGGCATTGGCAGCAGGGCTGTTGAGGAGTTCGGCAAAGAAAGGGTGAGGATAATGCCTGACATGTCGAGCATGCAGAATGCATTTGCGCGCATTAGCGAGGCATGGGACAATGCTCTCTTTGTGAGTCTGCATGGAGGCCCGTATCCAGGGAGAAAGCGCAAGCTGCGCTATGCAATCTCCGACATCCCTGTGCTGCTCGAAAAGCACCGCAAGATCGGTATACTGACTGACAAACAGAGCAGCCCGCAGGCGATAGCCAGGCATATCATCAAGTCCATGCCTGAAAAAAAATATCAGCAGTTGCAGGTGTATGTTTTCGAAAAGCTCGGGTATCCTGAAGAGAAGATCACAAAAGCGGATGCTCATCAAATATCAAAGATGGAGTTTTCTGATCCGAATATTGTTCTTCTCATAAGACCGGAGCAGCCGAATGCTTCATGTTTTGCGGATGATATAAAATTCGGGCTTCATGAAAATGAGATCGAACACGCAAGAGGCCTTATCACCAAGGATGAGGCAAGGGCTGTGTCACTTCACAAATTGAGACTGCCTAATTCAGGAGTGAT
>JAJFVG010000046.1 GCA_021371915.1 Nitrospiraceae bacterium | reverse complement strand
CAAGTCAGTCCATCCCTTCTTTGTTTGTTATTACTTTTTCTTTCTTTTTATATTTCTATGCCTTTGTTTTAAATAAAGGCAGGTGGTTTGATTTCCGTAGCTTGTCACGGGTAACTGCTACTCAGTCGAGAGTCGAAGCGGGAGACTGAGGCTATCTATCTGGATACTGCTTTAATGTCCATCAAACATCAACCCTTGCATCAAGGTAGTTTCAAGCTTAGGAAATCAAATCAGCTGCCTTTATAGTTTTTTGTTCTACTGTTGCTGCACTCCTCTGTTACCATACAACAAACAGACGCTTTATATTGGCGAGTTCAGAATCGAAATTTGTTGCAGGTTCAAATAAAGTATCACTCCATCTTCTCACCTCAAGCCTGCCGTCTCCAAGCTCTCTTACCTGCACTGCTCCATGTGTATCTGTTCTGTAAACTGACGCGGAATCCAGTAGTGCAAGAGTCTCAGGATGAGGATGTCCGTACTGATTTTTGCGGCCTGAGCTTATAACTGCAATACGCGGCGAGACATAAAAGTAAAATATTTCATCAGCAGCTGTCCTGCTGCCATGATGCGGCACTTTTATCAGATCAGCTTTAAGACTATCTCCAAGCTCAACAATATCATCAACAGCCTCCTGCGCCACATCCCCGCTGAAGAGCATCCTGTTTTTGCCGGTATCAAGCAAAAGGACGATCGAGTCATTGTTCTCTCCTGATTCATTTGAAGACATTGTATAAAACGAAGCATGAGGATGAAGAGCTGTGATCCTGTAGCCTTTGCCTTCAGCAAAATCTCCTCTGAGCATTGCCCGCCTAGGAATTAATGCGAGATTGCCTGTGTACTCTATCATGCCGTTGTCCCAGATCTCGTTGATCATGAACCTGGACGCAAGGTAACCAGCCCCTCCTGCATGGTCAGACTCTGCATGGGAAATAACAAGCGCATCAATCCTGCTTATGCCTCTGTAGCGCAGATAGGATGCTGTCTGGAATCCGTTTCTGCCTGTGTCTATCACTACCGTTCTTTTATCAGGCAGCTCTGCAACAGCCGAGTCAGCCTGGCCTGCATCGAGAAAGGTGATTTTTGTTCCGTGATATGAAAACAAACCAAATGCCGACCACACAACAAGCGGCAGCATACCGGCTGATGTCAATACAACAGCGGTCTTAACCCTGAGCGGCCTGTTATATCTTAGGCCTGCTGAATACGCACAAAGCAGGGTTATAAAGCTGGCGTAAAAAATGAGCAGTATTGCCTGCGGAAATGCGGTGAATTTCAGTTCAGCAAAACTGAATCCAGCCATCAGCTTTATCAAACTCATGCAGAATGAAGTTATGCCGTCTATAATCTGCACCATCGGCAAATAGCCTGAGACCAGATAAGCGAATGATGAAAAAAGCGCAAGCGGCAGCACAACAAACCCTGCTATCGGCGTAACAATAAGGTTCGCAAGCGGAGATATTATCGATACATAGTGAAAATAATAAGCAACCAGCGGCGCTGTGCCTGCTGATGCTGCGAGCGATATAACAGCTGTGGAAAAAAGAAACTTTTTAATGCGCTGTATTATCCAGTTAAAACCTTTTGACGCATCCTGCAAAGATTCATCATCCTGCACATCCTCTTTCTTTCTAAGCATGTCAGCCGCAAGACCTATGCAAAATACAGCTGAAAACGAGAGCTGAAAAGAGAGGTCCAGAAGTGAGTCGGGCCTGAAGAAGAGTATTATCACAGCTGCCAGCAGCACGGTATTTATCCATATCCCTCTGCGCTGGGCGAGCAGACCTGCCAGAAAGAACGAGATCATGATAAACGATCTGACAGCAGGAAAGCTCATATCAGAAAGCCCCAGATAAAAGACCATTACAGGCATGGACAATGCAGCAGCTATCTGGGATGGTGTTGCATAGAGAGTGATCGCAGCGAGCGCCCTATAGGGCAGCAGGCCAAGCATCCGCTTGAATATCTGGAACACAACCAGAAACAGCAGGCCGAAGTGCGTGCCTGATATGCTTATAAGGTGCGCCAGTCCTGTTGCGCTGAATGCATCGCGCAGCTCAGGGCTGAAACCTCCTCTGTAGCCTGTTGTGACAGACATCAGGAAAGCTGCTGCATCCTCTGAAAAGCTCTGCTGCATCACGCTGTTCAGCCTTGACTTCATGCCTGCAAATGAACAGAAAGCAGCATCGACAATATTGTCGGCTTTATTGTTGAGCACCCTTGCTTCAAGCAGCTGCACAGGGCTGATATTGCCGGTGTACCCTGGATTAAGTAAGATGTCATTGGGCATCTTCACATCAATGAGATACTTTCCGCAAAGTTCCATATCCGGCGCACCGAATATCCTGATCTGCCTGAGTCCTTCTATCTGCACGCCGGCGCTGTCGTGCGCCTTATCAACAGAGACAATGAAAAAATTGAGATCAACAGAGAGCACTCGCGCCTCAAGTGAAAAGCGGCTGCCGCTGATATCAGCAGGATCAGGCTGGGGAGTGTAGTTTGTTTTGCATGCAGCAAAACCGACTGCAATACAAAGAACGAAAAGGAAAGATTTAAAAAAGCTGCGGCCGCTACGCGGCCGCAGCTTTTGATTAATCAAAAATACCGTCAATAAAAGAACCAGAATAAGGGCTGACGCTGTGTGCGGGAAATACCCTGCAGAGAGCCCGGCAGCTATACCGACAATAAAACCAGCCAGCCAGAGCACAATCTATAACTATGAGGCTTCCTGCCCCATATTGCGCCTGATCGCATCAGCCACGCTTTCAGCAGCCTTTTTTGCAAGGTCATCGTTCTCTGCCTCTACCATTACGCGAACCTTCGGCTCTGTGCCTGAAGGCCTCACAAGCAGCCTGCCCTTGTCCTTCAGCTGCTTTTCAGCTGACTCTACAGCAGAGACAACCTCTGGAAACTTTTTAAAATCTTTTTTGCCTGCAACAGGCACATTTATCAGCACCTGCGGAAACAGCTCTATGCCGGATGCAAGCTCAGAGAGCAGCCTCTCCTTCAGCCGCATCAGATATAGCACCTGGAGGGCTGTTATAGGGCCGTCGCCTGTTGTGTTGTACTCAAAAAATATTATGTGCCCGGACTGCTCGCCGCCGATGGTGTAACCGCCTTTTATCATCTCTTCCATCACATACCTGTCGCCTACTTTTGCTCTTATCAGTTTTATGCCGAAGCGGTCGAGATACTTCTCCAGACCGAGGTTGCTCATCACAGTGGCAACAACAGCATTGCCTCCGAGTCTGTTTTCACTCTTGAGCTGCGGGGCCCACATGCCCATAATAAGATCGCCGTCAACAAGCCTGCCCTTTTCATCAACAACAAGGGTCCTGTCAGCGTCTCCGTCATGCGCTATGCCCACATGCGCGCCAGCCTCTCTCACCGCCTTGCCAAGGCTTTCGAGATAAAGAGATCCGCAGTTGTCATTTATATTTCTGCCGTCAGGCTTGTCGTTTATCGAGATTACCTCTGCGCCAAGCTCTTTAAGCAGCACAGGAGTTACTTTGTACGCAGCGCCGTTGGCAGAGTCGACCACAACTTTTATTCCGTCAAGGTCAGTCTTTCTCGGTATTGTTGATTTGATATACTCCACATACCTGCCTGTTGCATCATCAAGCCTGAAGGCCCTTCCTATCTTGTCTCCTGCAGCGCGTTTAGCGGGAAATGATTCATCAGCACAGCACTCCTCTATCCGCTTCTCTATATCATCGGAGAGCTTGAATCCTGAAGAAGAAAATATCTTTATTCCATTGTCCTCATACGGGTTATGTGAAGCTGATATTACAATGCCTGCATCCAGTCTCAGCGCCCTTGTTAAAAACGCTATGCCAGGTGTGGGCAGAGGCCCGACAAGTGTAACATCCATGCCCATTGAGCATATGCCTGATGTGAGTGCGCTCTCGAGCATGTAGCCCGACAGCCGCGTATCTTTGCCTATAAGCACCATGTGCCTGCCGTGGTCAGTCTTTATGGTGGATGCCATGGCCATGCCGACCCTTAGTGCTGTCTCAGGAGTGATCAATGATCTATTGACCTTGCCCCTTATTCCGTCTGTACCGAAGAGCTTCATTATCTGATCCTTTCTATCACTATTGATACCTGCGCCTCAGAAGCTGAGAGCCTAATGTTCCTGCCGCTTGTGCTTATCTTGATGCTCTGGCTTATGCTCGCATCAAGTCCGGTTATATCGATCGGTTCCGTACGGAGAATGCCCACCTTTGAAACCTCAATGCGTGGGCCTTCGATATCAACTGTTGTAGGTTTTATCTGCACTGACTTGAGTCTGTATCCAGGGTCAAGAGTGCCGGTAATATATGCCTTCACAGGCACAATCTTTTTTATGGATTCATCCAGAGCAACCTTGACAGACATCGGATCAACCCTAAGAACCTCAACGCCCCTTGGAGCAGTCACATCGCTCTCGTTTATGTAGAGGCTGTTTTCTCCCTTCACAGCTCCTGAAAGATCAACCGCCACTCTCACGTCCATGGGCCTTATCTCTTTGAGTACTGACTCCTGAGCCCGTATGTTCAGATTAACCTCTTTGATGTTCTGCTTTAATATTTCTATGCCTTTTGGAACATTCTTGAACTCAACCGGCGCAGAGATGATCATCTCTGACTGGCCACGGTAAGTGACAAAGAACCAGAGTGCAGCAGACAGGAACACCGCGATTATTTTTATACCTGCATTTTCCGTAAAAAAAGACTTCATTTCTTCACCATGTCGTTGTGCTGCGCTCTTCTTTTTCTGGGACTGCGCGCCTCTTTTTTGCGGGTGAACATCTCTGCAAGCATCTCCCTCAAACGGCCCATCTCTACCTGCGGCTGGAGCTTTCCGTCCATGCCGACGGATATTGCGCCTGTTTCTTCAGACACTATTATTGCCACAGCATCTGTCTCTTCCGTTATGCCCACTCCTGCCCTGTGCCTTGTGCCGAGAGCTTTGCTCATGTCGCTGCCCAGGGTTATCGGCAAAAAACATCCTGCTGCAACTATTCTGTTGCCCCTCAGGATGACAGCACCGTCATGAATAGGCGATGCAGGGTGGAATATGCTTATCAGCAGCTCTCTTGAGACCTTTGCATCCAGCGGAGTGCCGACCTCTATGTAGTCAGCAAGTGTCATGTCCCTTTCAATCACAATCAACGCGCCTATTCTTCTGTTTGCAAGCGCTACCGAGGCCCTGACAATCTCTTCAATCGACTTCATCTCCTCAGCAGACGTTACGCCTTTGAACAGGGATGAACCGCCAACCTTGGCGAGCGCTCTTCTAAGCTCAGGCTGAAAGAGTATTATCATGCCTAAAACGAGCTGCGAGAGGAAGCTTTGTACGAGCCAGTCCATTGTATGGAACTGAAAATATTTCGATATGAAGGATGCCAGCAGGAGCACGCCTATGCCGGCAAGCATCTGTGCGGCCTTGGAACCTTTGATCAGTAGTAAAAGACGGTAGAGCAAGACCGAGACTATAATGATATCAATGATATCCTGCCATCTTATCTGTCTCAGTATCTCCAACTAAAGAACTCCTCAATGCGGAATTGAAAAGCGAACAATAAATTATATCACAACAGGGGCAGGATACTGTTCAGTCCAGAAATTCGTGCGCAAACATATTGTCCGTCCGTTCCTCGCCTATTGTGGTGGAAGGCCCATGCCCTGAAAGCACCACCAGGCTGCCGGGCAGGTCCATTAGCTTTCTGAAAGATGCCTTGAGCATATGCATGCTGCCTCCTGGAAAGTCTGTCCTGCCCACAGAACCCGCAAAAAGCGTATCCCCTGCAAGTATAATCCCCTCTCCATAAAGGCATATGCCGCCAGGGCTGTGGCCTGGAGTATGCAGCACATTGAATGTTAGCCTGCCGATATTGAGCTGATCTCCCTCTGCAAGATACGAGTCAGGCTGAACAGGCTCTCCAAACTTATATCCCCAGAAAGCAGCCATCTCAGCAGCTGCACTGTATATGCCGAGTTCGGATTCATGGAGCATAAGTATGCCGCCTGCTGCCTTCTTGATCTCGCCTGCTGCGCCAACATGGTCAAAATGTCCATGCGTGCAGACTATCCTGTCCACCTCAAGCCCATGCTTTCTGAGCGCACTCAATATCTTCTTTGGTTCATCGCCCGGATCAACAACAAGTGCTTTTTTTGTTTCCTCATCCCCGATTATATGGCAATTGGCCTGCAATGGCCCTACTGCCAGTGTCTCAATTATCATCTACTGCCTCCCTGCCAAATCTTCTGGCTCACCTTGCCCGCCAGATATAGCATCTCTTCGCTCTTGAGAAGATACGAAACAGTAAGATATATCGCGAAGCATAATATAATGCCGATGCCCAGAAAGAGCCAGCTGCCTGCAACAGCGCTCCCATGCATCCAGAGCCCGCTGCTCAACATAAGCCAGCCTGCAAGCGCCATCACAACAGAGGCGCAGAGAGTTTTGAAAAATGATATCGCTATCTGCGAAGAGCCCAGGCTGCCTATCTTTTTCCTGAGCAGCCAGTAGAGCAAGCCGAAGTTCGCTGTTGAGGCTGCTGCATTTGCCAGAGCAAGACCGTTGTGCTTCATCGGCCCCATCAATAACAGACTCAGCACAATATTCAGCAGAGTTGTTACAGCAACTATCCTTACCGGAGTCTTTGTGTCCTGCATGGAATAAAATGTGGATGTTATAACCCTTACACCCACAATCGCCCATATCCCAAGAGAGTAGTACATCAGCGCATCAGCAGTGCCTACAGTTGCCGCATAATCAAACTGCCCCCTCTGAAAAAGTGTGCTTACTATCGGTGTCTTTAGCGCGATTAGGCCTGCCATCGCAGGCACGGTGAGAAAGAAGAGAAGACGAAGAGCGAATGAAAAGTCCTCTTTTACGCTCTTGATGTCGCCTCTTACAGCGTGTTCTGAAAGCGCAGGCAGCACAGCCATGCCCACAGCAACACCGAAGATGCCTACAGGAAACTGTATGAGCCGCATCGAGTAGTAGAGATATGTGATGCTGCCTTCAGCCAGAAACGAGGCGAGTATTGTGCTCACAAAAATATT
>JAJFVG010000028.1 GCA_021371915.1 Nitrospiraceae bacterium | reverse complement strand
GATGGACTGTTGAATGAAGTTGTGAATGTCCTGGCACTTATAGAAGAGGACGGGAGGGCTGTTAATAAGCATTCACTTTCTTCAATGCAGGCGATAGGATATAAAGAGATCGTGCGGCATCTGTCTGGAGAGCTGGGCCTTGATGAGGCTGTGAAGCTTATAAAACAGCGCTCCAGAAATTACGCAAAACGGCAGTACACCTGGTTCAGAAAAGAAGAAGGAATTCAGTGGATAGACATAACAGGCATTTTCAATGCAGTTGAAATAACCTCTTTTATCGAGTCTGAGGTTAAAATGCATGAAAAACTCTGAGATAGCAGAAATATTCAACAGAATAGCAGACAGGCTAGAGATAAAGGGCGACAATCCCTTCCGCATAAGGGCTTACAGAAAAGCGGCCTTGAATATCGAGACTATTCCAAAAAGCATTTACCACCTCACAGATGAAGAGCTCAAAAAAATTCCCGGCATTGGGCATGATCTTGCAGAAAAGATCAGTGAATACCTCAAGACTGGAAAGATCAAAACTGATGAAGAGTTGAAGCAAGAGCTTCCTGACAGTCTTTTAAGCCTTCTTGCTGTGCCGGGATTGGGGCCAAAAACAGCAAAACTGCTGCATGACAGCCTGCATATCAAAAGCCTGCATGAACTGAAAGAAATGGCGCTAAAAAACAAACTTGCCGGACTGCCCGGCATAAAAGAAAAGACTCAGGAGAACATAATTCGCGGTCTTGAAATCCTCGAAAAAGTATCTGAAAGAATGTCAATCGGCAAAGCCCTGCCTATTGCTGAAGACATAACAGCTGCATTAAAGGAAAAATTTCCTTCAGCTCTATTCGAAATAGCCGGCAGCCTCAGGAGATGGAAAGAGACCGTAGGAGATATTGACATACTTGCTGTTAATGATAATCCGGAAGAGATAATGGATTATTTTGCATCTCTGCCTTTTTTCAAACAAATCCTGTCTCACGGTCCGGCTAAATCGAGCGCTGTTGCAAATGAAGGCATTCAGGTGGATATCCGGGTTGTAAGCAAAGGATCTTACGGCGCTGCGCTTCTGTATTTCACAGGCAGCAAGGCCCACAATGTGAGGCTCAGGGAAATGGCTGTGCGAATGGGCATTAAAGTGAATGAGTATGGCGTATTCAGGGAAAATGACGACCACCTGCTGGCAGGCAGTACAGAAGCTGATGCCTACAAGGCGCTCGGTATGCAGTGGGTACCACCTGAGATCAGGGAGGATTCCGGCGAGATAGAAGCAGCACTCGGCAATACCTTGCCGGATCTAGTGAAGATCGAAGATATAAAGGGAGACCTGCACGTACATTCAAAATGGAGTGATGGAAGCCACTCCATTGAAGAACTTGCTGACAAGGCCAAGGAGTTGGGATATGAATATATAGCCATAACCGACCATACAAAATCCCTTGGCGTGGCACACGGGCTCTCTGCTGACCAAATCATCGAGCGGGACAAAAAGATTGATGCGCTTAACAGCAAACTGGTGAATCTGAAGCTGTTAAAGGGTGCTGAGGTTGACATCAAGAGCAATGGCGAACTTGACCTCCCTGATGAAATACTCTCCGGACTCGACTTTGTAATCGCATCCATTCATTCCGGATTCAAACAGCCCAGAGAACAATTAACATCAAGGCTCATATCAGCCATGCAGAATCCTTTTGTACACGCTGTAGGGCATCTTACCGGCAGGCTTTTGGGAGAGCGAAACAGCTATGAGCTGGATATTGAGGCCATCATAAGCACTGCAAAAAAAACCAGCACTCTCCTCGAAATAAATTCTTATCCATTGCGGCTCGATATTGACGACATTACAGCCAGAAGGGCTTCAGAGTCAGGAGTGCGAGTAGTTATCAATACAGACGCCCATATCTTAAGCAATTTCGACTTCATGAAATATGGTGTGGGCATAGCAAGACGGGCATGGCTTACAAAAAAAGATGTGCTCAATACGCTTTCTTTAAAAAAACTTAAACACGTTTTGAGAAAAACAGGGCAGCACTAGGAATTTTTCTTTGTGCCGGTCGTCTCCTGCTCTTTTGAAGGGGCTTCAGGTTCCCCGCGTTCCAGGTTCATATCCTTTGAAAAGTCAGGGCAGCTCCTCCCTGCTGGCAGAGAGAATTTTTTCTGGCATGCTTCCCTCCACGCACAGACTACGCAAAGCTCTTTTTCCGGCCTCATATGGCCCTCCGGTCTGCATTTCTTCTTATATGCTAAAGTTCTATTGAAGAACATCCGAATTATAAGTGTCAACTTTTTAGCACCAAGTTGAAAGTAGTTGAAAAATGACTTATTGCATGATAAGATTGTTACTGGCATTTATGCTCTTGTTTTGCATGAATTTCCGAGGGGAAAAATGAACATTTCAGATATAATCAAAAAATACTACCGGACACGCGAAACAGGCCTGCTTTCAGTCAAGGTAGATGGCCAAACCCACCTTTTAAAAATATATTTTGCTGACGGAGATATTGTTCATTTGTCAATGGGCACATGCAAAAACAGAGACTGTTTTACCAAACTTACCGAACTGGTGCCGGTTGAGCATTTCTTTGTAAAAGGGGTAAAAGCGCCGGGCGCTCTCGCAACACCTATTACAGAGTCGCTGCTCAATTTTCTGGACATAAACAAAGAGTCATTGGACAGCGCTGCCAGCAGGACTTCTGAAGGAGAGATGGTGCAGGCAGCCAATGTGAATGCTGCTGAAAAAGAGTTCCTTGACATCATCGGCCCCATCGGAGCGGTTATGCTGGACAGTCTTTATTCAAGGTTTTCATACAAGAAAGGGTCTCCGATGGCGGTTGACGAGTTTTCACTTCTGATTGACAGCCTCTCCAAAGAGTTGCCTGCCCAGTACCGCCCTCCATTTACTCAAAAATACAAAGCCTGACAGCAAAGCTGACTCTTTGCCAGCCCAGGCACTTTTATAAATACACACTAAAGTATTACCGGAAAACGACGAAATATATAACAGCGCGTGCAGGCATGTTGATCGCTATTTTATGCCTGCCCTGCTTGGCCGGCAATCACGCTTATGAGCAGTTTTTTGCAATATCCTTGCCGGGATAAAAGGAGAGAAGCATGAAAAAAGGCAAAGTAGTTGTTATAGATGACAGTCCGATAGCCAGAAGACTCGCTATGGCCACTCTTTCTGAAGAAGGTTACAAGGTTTACACAGCTGAAGACGGAGAAGAGGGCTACAAGCTTGCTGAAGAAGTGCTGCCAAATGTGGTGCTCGTAGATTTTATAATGCCAAGAATGAATGGTTATCAGTTCTGCAAGATGATGCGTGACAACGAAGCGTTAAGGCATATACCGATCATACTTGTTACTGCAAAGGGCGAAGATGCAGGAGAACAGTTCAGAAAAAAATTCGGCGTATGCGACTACCTTATAAAGCCTTTCGAGCCTTCTGAACTGATAGACAAGGTAAATACGATACAGACATGGGATGCTGCTGAACTCTGTCCTGATATGGAGTCCGAGGCAATTTTTGATCAGGCCGCAAGTGATAATGCCGGCCCTGTTGAAGACTTTATCAGGATAGATGAAGACTTAAAAGAAGATATTCCTTCCGCCTTTGCGAATGTTGCAGAGGAATTTGCTGAAATCAAGCCTCTTGATATCGATGAACCGGTTGGCAACACCAACGCAAGGCCGGTTGAAATAGACAAAGCCCTGGATGAGCTGAATTCATTCATACACGCTCCGCACTACACACATGAAGAGCAGCCGTCTTTTGCATCCTCTGAAGCCCAGCAGACACCATCAGGAGAATCTGTTGAACAGATAGTCCAGAAGGTGCTCCAGAAAGAGCTTTCTTCGATACTAAAAACCAGCATGTCCTCTATAGTTACCCAGCAGGGGAGTATGCCTGTTCCTGCAGATGCGATCCTTTCAGGAGAACTTGCAGACTTCAACATATTCGACATCTTCCAGCTTGTTGACTCAACCCAGCTTACAGGAAACATGACAGTTTATGCCGGGCAGACAGTTTACGTTATCTACTTCGAACAGGGCAGAATAGTCTATGCAGCAGCAAGCGCTGAACAGGGCGGCCTGTTGTTCGGTGATTTTGTTGAAAAACGCATTGGCATATCAAGAGAGGTCTTCAGCCGGGTTGCTGAAACCGCAAGGGCAAAGGCAATATCACTCTACAGGGCATTCATAGACGAAGGCGTGCTCTCAAGAGATGAGCTTCTTACTCTCATACGCGACAAGACCGATGATGCAGTATGCTCAATACTGGAACTCAGTGCCGGCAAATTCTATTTTCAAAAGGCTCCTCTGCCGGCTGATCTGAGAGACATTCCCATACGTCTCAAACCCGCACAGGTGATACTTGAAGGCGTAAAAAGGGTTGCCAAAAGAAAATATTTACGTTAAAATTTTGTAATTGTTCAAAGGAGGCAGTACAATGGGGAAAATATTAATTGTGGATGACAGCGCAACCGACATCCAATATATAAAATCGGTTCTTGCGGATACGGGTCATCAGCTTGTCACTGCCTCGGATGGTGAAGAGGCAGAAAAAATGATCTGTAACGAGCCTTTTGATCTCATTATCCTTGATGTGATAATGCCCAAAAAGAGCGGGTACCAGATATGCAGGGATCTCAAAAAGAACGAGCAGTTCAAAAACATACCTGTTATAATGATGTCTTCAAAAAACCAACAGAGCGACATAGCCTGGGGACAGAAGCAGGGAGCCAATGAGTATCTTACAAAACCATGCGAGCCTCTTGAGCTGCTGCTCGCAGTAAAAAAACACCTTAAATAAATGAACATGACAAAAGAAAAAAGTGAAACAGACAGTCATATTGACGATGTGACTTACAATGTCTTCAAGGTGGGAGAAAAAGAATTTCTGCTGCCGGTGGACACTGTGCGCGAAATAATCGACGTATCGCGCATATTCCCGATACCAATGGCTCCTGATTATATTTTTGGCGCAGTGCCTCTGCATGGGGGACGCGTTATACCTGCGATAGATCTTTCAAAAATACATCCTACAGGCGAGCCTCTTTACAGCAGTGCAAAGCTCGTTGTTGTGAATGCAGGCAAAGAAAATATAGGTTTTTTGTCAGAAACCATTCCTTATCTTGTTTCTTTCAGTCCTGACATACCAGTTGACGGTCTTATCAATGTTGAAGAGTTTTTCGAGACCTACCGCGTAAAAGGACCATGGCATGGGAGACCTTGACCGCTCTGAGCTGATTGAGTACTTTATTGCCGAAGCTGAAGATTATGTAAACACTCTCGCCAGAGGCATTCAGGAGCTTGAGTTCGGAAATCAGGATACTGCCCAGATCGAGGAGCTCTTCAGAGCAGCTCATACCTTGAAGGGTGCTGCTGCAATTGTCAAATTCAATACCATAAGAAACATATCTCATAAAATGGAAGACGTTCTCGAGGCACTTAAAGACCGCGAGATGCTTGCCACCCAGCCTGTTGTTGGTATCCTGGGCTATATGCTCGATGTGGTTAAAGACCTTATCCAGGGCATTGCAGAGGGCAAGCCTGAAAAAACAGAGGTGGAGTCCGATCTGATTACCAAGGCCGAGGCAGTGATCAATGAAGCAAAAAGCGCCCAGCCTGAACCTTCAGCACCCCAGGTCAATGCTGCTGCTCTCGCTGTGTCTGCTGCAACGTCTCAGGTGCCTGCTGAAGAGAACAAATGGGGCAAGAGAAGGGAAGACAGCGAATTTTTTACCGGCAATTTTATTAAATACGATGTCCGCAAGATTGAAGATATGCTCAACCTTATAGGTGAGATAACAATAATGAAAAATTATCTCATCCAGAAGACAAAAGGCACGGAAACTATTGCTGACGAGATATTCTTTTCAGGCAGAAGGCTTCTGAAAGAGGTTACAAACTTTGCAGAAAAATATGCCTACTCACTGCCTACCAATGTGAAATATATTGATCCCCTGCTTTCGGAGTTCGGAGAACTCGAATTCGACCGTTATGATGAACTGAATCTCTTCTCGAGAAAACTACAGGAAATAACCAACGACATAAATGAAGCTCTTGCAACGCTTTCGGAATTTTTTGATGCATTTGATCTCGAGGTAAAGCAGATAGGCAACATGCTCACTTTGCTGAGATACGATATAACAGAGATGAGAATGCTCGAAATCGGCAGGCTCTTCCAGCGTTTTGCACGTCCTGTAAAGGACCTTGCTGCTGAATCCGGCAAGGTTATCGATCTGAAGATAACAGGCAGCGACACAAAAATAGATAAAATAATCTTCGAAAAACTCTTTGAGCCACTGATGCATATAGTAAGAAACGCTGTGGCGCACGGCTTAGAAACAGCTGAAGAGAGAATAAGCAAAGGCAAATCCGAAAACGGTACCCTCATACTTTCAGCCAGAAGGGACGGCAGCTCCGTGCAGATAGAGATATCTGATGACGGCAGAGGCATAGATACACAGAAACTGCTAAAACAAGCTGTGTCAAGAAATCTGCTGAAGGCTGATGATGAACTCTCGGAAGAGGAGAAGCTGTCTCTCATATTTGTGCCAGGCCTTTCAACAAGTGCTACAGCTGATATGGTATCCGGCCGCGGCATGGGCATGAGCGCTGTAAGCTCAAAGATATCCGACTTGAGCGGCACCATAGAGATAATAAATTCTGAAAACGGCACCACCTTTAAAATAAGAATACCATCAACACTGGCTATTACAAACGCCATAGTATTCAAAGCCGGCAATATGGAGTTTTTGATTACCGCAAACATTATAGAGGAAGTCATACAGATTGATTCATCCTCAGATATTGTTGAACCTGACATGTCAATGATCAACTACAGGGGCAAACACATACAGTCAAGATACTTCTCCGAACTATTCGGCGTGCCCAAGGCCGCTGACGATAGAAGCATTAAATTCGCAATTGTCTGCAACATATCAGACAAAAAAGTGGCCATAATTGTTGACAAGGTCATTGCCCAGGAAGAGACTATTGTCAAGCCGCTGAATGAATTCCTGAGCGGCCTGTACATATATTCAGGAGCTACAATTTCAGGTGACGGCACTGTGAGGTTTGTTGTGAACCCGGCCCGCATATTCGAAGCGCAGTCAGCGCCGGTTGAGCTGCAAAGCTTTCCTGTTGCAAAGCCTGAAACAGGAGTCGTACTCGTTGTGGATGATTCACTCAGCATCAGAAAATACGCAAGCTCATTCCTTGAGCAGCGCAACTTCACTGTTCTGACCGCATCAAACGGTCTTGAGGCTTTCAATATTCTGCAGGATAACGATAAGATCGACCTTATAATGACCGACCTTGAGATGCCTGTTATGCATGGCTATGAGCTTATCGGCAGGGTAAAGGAGAGTCATAAGCTGAGGAATATACCTATTGTTGTTCTCACATCAAGAAGCGCTGACAAACATAAGGATAAGGCCCTCAGTGCAGGTGCTTCAGACTTTCTTGTCAAACCATTTGATGAGAACACCCTCTCCGATATATTGAGAAAACACTTCCAGCTTACTGCATAAGTTTATTATTTTTTTCGCAGGATGCCAGGCCAATTAGCAGCCTATTTAATTTCAATGCAATCGTCAATGAACAGGTCTGACTTAACAGCTATGCGATAAGCCATGACTTTTATGAATGAACGAATACTGAGTTCAATAAAAAAGGGCTGCCATCAAGATGATGGCAGCCCTTTGATTTATATTCTTTTACTACAGCTTATTCCGGCAGCTTGAACTTGGAGACAGAATCAACCAGTGAGCTTGATGTGTCTGTGAGCGACTTGGATATGTTCGAGAACTCCTGTATAAGTTTCAGCATCTGCTCAGAAACTTTCTGAACGTCTTCCATGGAAGCAACAACCTTGTCTGTTATATGCTTCTGACTGCCGGCAGAATTGTTGATCTCAGTGATGATGCTGCCGATACTATTGATTGTCACCTCAATGTCCTTAAACACAGTGCCTGTCTCAGCAGCCATCTTGGTCTCTGTTTCAACATATGATGTCTCTTCTTCAAGATGCTTTGTTACTTCAGCAGATTCAACCTGAATAGCGTTGATGATCTCGCTGATCTGTTTAGTTGACTTTGCGGATCTTTCAGCAAGGCCCTTGATCTCATCAGCGATTATGACAAAGCCCTTGCCCTGTTCACCAGCCCTTGATGCCTCGATCGAAGCGTTAAGAGCCAGCAGGTTGGTTCTGTTGGATATTTCTGTAATTAGCTGTGATATTGTGTTAATCTCCATAAGTCTTTCGGCGAGATACTTCATGCGCTTGTTAATAGCCTGAATTGTGACCCTGATAAGCTGCATACCGTCAATGGATTCGAGAACTGTCTTGCTTCCCTTATTGACAGCAGTGAGCGCCTCTTCTGAAACAGACTTGGCAGTCTTGACCTTATTGGTGATGCCGACAGCTGAATCAGTAGCCTCGTCAACAGCTACTGTAGCCTTTTTAACTTCATTAACCTGTGCCTGGGAGCCTTCTTCCATGTCTTTCAGAACGCTCAGCATTCTGCCGCTCTCAAGGTTAACATCTTCAGCTGATTTTCTGACCTTTTCGATCAGGTCTGTAAGACCCTCAAGCATAAGGTTGAACGCATCGGCAATAGACCCGAACACGTCCGCTGTAACAGGAGCCTTTTCTCTCAGGTCTCCGTCGGCAGCGTTGCTGACTATATCCAGGAACTGCATGATGTTGCCCTGCGTGCGGGTTCTGTCTTCTTCTGTCTGGAGATAGCCGGATATCTTGTCCATTGTTTCATTAAATGTATTGGCTATATCCGCAAATTCATCGTTTCTGGCAACACTCATTCTATCATTATAATTCCCCTGCTGAACGCTCTTGATAACGCCTTCAATTGAATTGATAGGATTCAGTATCCTCTTCCTGAACCATATGAAATTAAGGGCCATTACAGCAATTATGCCGAGGAATGAGACATACACCATTGGATCAAATGACTTGACCGCAGCCATTAAACTTATTCTGGGGATACTGACTGTTATAATTCCTCTAATATCACCTACTTTATAGCCGAAGGCTGTATAGCCATATTTTTCTATAACCTCTTTGGGCGCATCAGCAGGATCGCCATGACATTTAAGACAGCCCTGGACAACTTTAAGGGACTGTGAATATCTATAGTACGGACCATCAAAGCCTTCGACATACGCAAGAGTTTTTTTCGCCTTAAATGACTTTACTGCCTTGGCCTCAAAAACATCCGGCTTGTTAGCAGGGTTTCTGAAGTCATCACTTGTGACTCTGAATGTAGTGCCTTTTGTTACGTTAGCGTATATCTTTGCCAGTTCCCTGGTGGCAAGAGCTGGGTTTTTTGAGTATATCTTCTGGCTTGTTTTGTCGCTCTTGGATTCTTTTAACGTAAGATAGTCAGGAAAGTCAGGATGCAGCTTGTCGACCCATACAACACCTGTGTTTGCTATCCAGTGCCTGAAGGCAACAACTTCGTCAGCAACGGATATGGCTTCTTTTCTCAGCTGGATCTTATAAAGGTTATAACCGGTGACTACGAATGCGCCAAGCACAACAGCTGCGGTGACGCAGAACAGAAGTATGAAACTGCCGTAGAGACTCTTTTTGCTTCTACCTGTTATGTTCATACGCTCCTAATCTTACAATAGAATATTTTCGAAGTCAACATGTTTTTTATCGTGGCTTTTTTTTAAAACTTTAGCTTTTTTTCAATTTTTTGAAGCGCAAAAAAGATCCGAATCGAAATAAAACTGTCTTCTACTTTGCTCTTTTTTATTGTATAATCAGAAATCATGGCGCCAAAGATCGGAGAAATACTTATTGAGTCAGGAGTTGTAACTGAAATACAGCTCTCCCAGGCACTCGAGGTACAGAAGTCCAAAAAGAAGAGGCTTGGCGAACTGCTTGTGGAACTCGGGTTTTCCACTGACAGTGATATTGCTGATGCACTCTCCAAGAAACTGATGGTGCCCCTTGTTGACTGCACAACCTATAAAATACCGGATACGCTTATTGCCATAGTCCCGCCGTCTATTGCAAAAGACCGGCTTGTATTCCCGATAGAACTCAAAGACACCACCTTAATCATAGCGATGGCAGACCCGCTGGACTACAAGACCATTGATGAGCTCTCTTTCAGAACAAAATTGAAGCTCTCGCCGGTTGTGTCATCCAAGAAATCCATACTTCAGGCCATAGAAAAAAATTACAAAGGCATAGATGAAAAAACAGCATTTGATGAAATAAATGCAGACCTTGTTGCTGAAAAAGATGTCGAGTTTCTTGAGGAGAGACCGCAGGAGGAAGCAGCCAATATAGAGTCGCTCTACTCAAAAGGAAAGACTCCTACTATAGTAAAGCTGGTTGCGATGCTCATAGCAGAGGCAATCAAACTGAAGGCCAGCGACATACATATTGAGCCACGGGAAAAATACATACAGGTTAGATTCAGGATACATGGGGAACTACGAAACATACATAAATACGAAAAGAATATCTTTGATTCTGTTGTATCAAGGATTAAAATCATATCAAATCTCGATATCACCAACAGAAGGCTGCCGCAGGACGGAAGCACTCGAGTCTTTTTTCAGAACAAGGAAGTTGACCTCAGGGTATCCACCCTGCCTTCAATATATGGAGAGAAGATCGTTATGAGGCTGCTGGATGCAACCACCAACCTGGTGCCGATGGATGATCTGCTTATGCCTGCTGCAATGAAAAACAGTCTGGTGGATGCGATCAAAAAGCCCCAGGGTATGGTCATAGTAACAGGTCCGACCGGAAGCGGAAAAACAACCACCCTATATGCATGCCTGACCTTTCTGAAGTCTGAGTCAAGAAACATAGTAACCATAGAAGACCCTGTTGAGTACAAGCTGGAAGGAATAACCCAGGTTTCAGTTAATGATCCCATCGGGCTTTCCTTTGCCTCTGTGCTGCGTTCCGTGTTGAGGCAGGACCCTGATGTAGTGCTGGTCGGAGAAATCAGAGACCTCGAAACAGCAGAGATTGCGGTCAAGGCCTCTTTGACAGGCCACATGGTTCTTTCCACACTGCACACCAACAATACAATAGCCACGATAACAAGGCTTATTGACCTGGGCATTCCCGGCTACCTGCTCGGATCAGCTGTATCCGGCATACTCGCCCAAAGGCTCGTCCGCAGGATATGCAACAACTGCAAGGTAAAGTATGAAGTGCCTGAATCGCTCTACAGTATAGAGGGACTGCCCCCTCTCACAAAATGCTACTTCGGCACAGGCTGCGATCAGTGCGGCAACACAGGCTACTCAGGCAGACTTGCTGTTTATGAATACCTGCCGCTAACATTTAAAATGAAGCAGCTTATATCAAGGGGCGCTGATGAGCTAGAAATGCTCAAAGCAGCTAAAGAAGAGGGCGTAACATTCCTTTTTGAAGATGCATGGAACAAGGTGCGCTCAGGAGTAACAAGCATCGAGGAAGTGATGTCCAAAGTACCGATGGACTACAGGATGAAAAGTTAGACAATTTTTACAATAACCCTTCTGTGCCTCGGGCCATCATATTCGCAAAAATATAGTGATTGCCATGTTCCAAGCTCAAGCTTGCCGCCTTCGATAATCAGATTCAGCGAAACTCCTGTTAACAGGCATTTTATATGCGCTGCTGAATTGCCCTCAGCATGCTGATAATCTCCATCAAAAGGCACCATTTTGTTGAGGGCGGTTATTATATCTCTTTTTACTGACGGATCAGCGCCCTCATTTATTGTTAGTCCGGCTGTGGTGTGGGGTGTGTAGACAATGCACATGCCTGATGTAATGCCAGACTCCCGTATTATCTGCTGTACGTCTTCGGTAATATCTATAAACTCTGTCCTGGCCCTGCTTTTTATGTTAAGCGTTTTGATCATTGTCCAGCTCCTCTAACAGGGTTTTTACGCTTTTGTTCAACAGAGGATGTATTTTACCAGGCGCTATTTCTGCAAGCGGCTCGAGTACAAACCTGCGCTCATGCGCCCTGTTGTGTGGTATCTTCAGCCCGGGCATATCCATAACAATATCATCATAGAAAATTATATCAAGGTCAATTATGCGCGGCCCCCACTTGAAAGAGCCTGTCCTGCCCATGCACTTTTCTATCATTTTAAGCTCATTAAGAAGACTCTTTGGCCCCAATTCTGTGCCCACAGCAGCAGCCATATTGATAAATACGGGTTGGTCCTCAACACCCCATGGCTCGGTTTCATACATACCTGATGTTTTGATTATGCGTATGCCTTTTTCCTGCATCAGACGCAAGGCCTCAGCACAATTCTTCTGCCTGTCTCCCATGTTCGAGCCTATTGAGATGCAGACTTCATGCATTGATCAGTCCTGTATAAGCTATAATGCTTTTCTTATCCTCTCAACAGCTTCCTGCATGCGGCTTGCCTGCTGAGTCAGGGCAAATCTGATATACCCTTCTCCAGGCGCTCCAAAGCCCACGCCGGGAGTACCGAGAACTCCTGCCTTTTCGAGCAGATGAGCTACAAAGCTCTGCGATGTATATCCATCAGGCACTTTTGCCCAGAGATAGAATGTTGCTTCAGGCTTTTTCACTTCAAGCCCGAGTGACTTCAGACCATTGTACATTACATCTCTGCGCTCCTGGTACACACTGCGAATGCCTGCAAGCACAGAGTCATCGGTCTTGAGTGCTGTAATGGATGCTTCCTGCACAGCCTGAAAAACGCCTGAGTCAAGATTAGTCTTTATTTTACCGAGTCCGAATATAACATCCTTGTGTCCTGCTGCAAAGCCTATTCTCCAGCCGGTCATGTTGTAAGTCTTTGAGAGGGAGTGCATCTCTATACCAACCTCTTTTGCGCCTTCAACCTCCAAAAAGCTGATCGGCTTTTTGCCGTCAAAATAAACCTCTGAATAGGCTGCATCGTGACATATTATTATGTTGAACTTCTCAGCTACCTGTATGGCTCTTTTGAAGAATTCTTTAGAGGCTGTAGCTGCTGTCGGGTTGTTGGGATAGTTTATAAACATCAGCTTTGCCCTGTTTAAAACATTGTCAGGGATCGAGTCAAAATCCGGCAGAAAATCATTACTGTCAACAAGCGGCATTGCATAGGGCTCTCCGCCTGCGAACATTGTGCCAACAGGATAAACAGGATACCCGGGAGATGAATGCAGCACAACATCCCCAGGATTGATAAAAGCAAATGGTATGTGGCCGATTCCCTCTTTTGAACCGATAAGGGAGAGCACTTCTGTTTTTGGATCAAGTGATACAGAAAACCTCTGGCTGTACCAGTCAGCAACAGCTGCCCTGTACGCAAGCATGCCTTCATACGAAGGATACCTATGGTGCTCGGGCTTTTCTACGGCCTTCTGCATAGCCTCAACAATATGTTTCGGGGTGGGGATGTCAGGGTCTCCAATGCTTATGTCAATAACATCCACTCCCTTTGCAAGTGCCTCCTGCTTCATTTTGTCTATAGAAGCAAAAAGATAAGGGGGTAGATTTTTCACCCTGTCTGCCAGCTCGACTTTGATCATATTGTTTAATCCTCCGTTTTTTATTTTCAGTTTTATAAGATATCAAAATTAAAAAAGCAGGGGCAAAGCTCCTGCTCAGATCAGGTATTTATTTTATATTACAAAAAGTTTAAAGGTCAAAACAGAAATAGAACATCTCAAATACCGATTGCCTGTTTTAACTTGAAACGCCTATTTTGTGGGTCGCGCTCCATCTGCTGGAAGCGGTTTTGGAGGCTTTATCTCGATTATTGAAGTTGTTTTCACGCCTTCTTTTTCAAAATACTTTACAACAACCATATCGCCTATTTTTATATCAGACACTGCCTTTTTTTCCTTACCCTGTTTCACAATTGTCTTTTCATCAATAAAAAATGATACTTCCATGCTCTTTTTCTTTATTGTAAGTGATTTGGATGCTATATCAATGGCGAGAACTTCTCCCAAAGCATGTTTAATAACAACCTTTTCCGCTGAAGCTGAAGCCAGAAAAAAGATGAGGAAAGACACTGCGGAAATACTTAATAGTCTCTTCATTAGGGTAATGCCTCCTGAACAGTTATACCCTATTAAAACATAAAACAGGACAGGCGCGTAAAGCGCCTGTCCTGTTTACAAAAGAAATGTTATTTCTTTTCAGCAGGCTTCTCAGCCTTCTTCTCGTCGGCCTTCTTCTCGTCAGCCTTCTTCTCAGCCTTCTTCTCAGCTTTCTTGGCCTTCTTCTCAGCCTTCTTCTCAGCCTTCTTGTCAGCCTTCTTGTCAACTGCTGCGTCCTTTGCAGGCTCAGCCTTCTTGTCGTCAGCCTTTGCTACAGGAGCTGCAGGAGCCTTCTCAGCAGGAGCTGCGAAAGCAGCTGTTACTGAAAGAGCGAAAAGCACAACAACGATAAGTGCGAAAATCTTCTTCATTAGTGGTTCACCTCCTTTATTGTTTGATGTTTTTCAGTTCCCATTTTTGGCACAATCGATTAAGCAAGCGTTATGCCAATAGGGTATCTCCTTGATATACAAGAATTCTAGTTTAATTACTAGCTGCTTCAGCTCCTTTTTTCAGGAGCTGCCTCCTCTTTTGAGGATATATGCATGCCAAATTTCTCCAGCCTGTACCAAAATGTCTTGTAGCTCATGCCCAGGAGTCTGGCAGCCTTTGCTGCTACGTTATTGGATTTTGACATGGCTTTTTTGATCAACTCTTTTTCAAGCTCTTCAAAATTTATGCCCTCATCAGGCAGATCCATTGGGATAGAAGCCTTTTCTGATGGGAGACGAAGTTCACTTTTTATATCGTCCAGAGTAATAGAATCAGTATCAGCCATAAGTATGGCCCTTTCGACAACAGATTCGAGCTGCCTTATATTGCCTGGCCAGTGATACTCGATCATAGCCTTCACAGCGCTGTCGCTTACCGCTTTTACTCTCCTGCCAAATTCCTTGTTGTACTTACCCAGAAAGAAGCTCGCAAGCTCGGGGATATCTTCTTTCCGATCCCTCAAAGGCGGCAGATTGACTGTAACAACCTTGAGCCTGTAAAAGAGGTCTTCCCTGAACCTGCCTGCTGCCACCTCTTTTTCTAGGTCCTTGTTCGTAGCAGCCACTATCCTGACATCAACCTTTATGCTCTCCTTGCCGCCTATCCTCCTGATCTCCTTGTCCTGGAGCACGCGCAGGATCTTGGTCTGCGTCAGAAGCGGCAGGTCTCCGATCTCATCCAGAAAGAGGGTGCCTGTGCTTGAAGCTTCAAAAAGCCCGATCTTCCTGTGCGTTGCGCCTGTAAATGCTCCTGGCTCATATCCAAAAAGCTCGCTCTCTATAAGATTGTCGGGTATTGCCGCGCAGTTGATGGCTATAAACGGAGCGCTCTTGCGCTGGCTGTTGTAATGAATGGCCCGCGCAACAAGCTCTTTGCCTGTACCGCTTTCACCCTGCACCAGGACAGTAACAGGTGTATCAGCAACTTTTTTAACGATATCCAGCGCTGCCTTCATGCCGTCTGATTTGCCCACTATGCCTTCTATCTTGAACCTGCCGAAGAGCTCGTCCTTGAGCCTTATATTCTCTTTCAACAGATTCATGCGCTCAACTGCCTTGGCAACGGTGAGTATTATCACATCCTTGTCCAACGGCTTTGTCAGATAGTCAAAGGCGCCCTTTTTCATCGCCTCCACTGCTGACGATACTGTGCCGAATGCAGTGGATATTATCACAGCAGGCCTTACTGAGCCTTCAGGCAGATGATCGAGCATCTGCACGCCGCTCATGCCGCTCATCTTCAGATCCGTTATCACCACATCAGGCAAAATGTCCTCTATGATCTTCAGCCCCTCTTCTGCTGAAGATGCTGTATGCACTTCATAACCCGTATCCTGAAGTATTGTCTTGAGGATATTGCGCTGCCTCTGCTCATCATCGATTACCACTATGACAGACATCCATCCTCCTGTGGCCCGGCCTCAGCTCGTTTGGGATCAAACGGCAGGATGATTCTGAACTCAGAACCTTCTCCATAAATGCTGCTGAATTCTATTCTGCCGCCGTGTTCTTCGATGACCCTTTTGGTCATGGAGAGTCCAAGACCGAGGCCGTTCTTTTTTGTAGAAAAAAACGGTTCAAATATCTTTTCAATGTTTTCTGGCTTTACTCCAGAGCCTGTATCATTTATTGCAAGCACAAATTCATTCTCAGAAACATTTGTATTGAGAATAAGCACCCTTGGACCTTCCTTGCCTTCCATCGCATGTACAGCATTGACTATTATATTCAGCACGCACGATTTAAGCAGGTCAGCATCCACCCTCAGCACCGGATCTGACTTTAACTGCTTGATTATCTGTATGCCTTCTGCATCAGCCTTTGCCCATACCAGGGAGATCAGGTCTTCAAGAAGAGGGTTCACCTTCACGCTGCACAGGTTCAGCTTCAGAGGCCTGCTGTAGTCTAGGTAGTCATTGACCAGCTTGTTCAGCCTCTGTATCTCCAGTTTTATTCCATCTATCAGGCTGTCGAACTGTTCTGCGTCACTGTCCTGCGGCCTGTATTTACCTTTCAGATAGTCAATGCTCAGGTTTATGAAGTTAAGCGGATTTCTAATCTCGTGGGCCATGCTTCTTGAGAGCTGGCCTATGCCTGAAAGATGCTCAGCCTCGCGCAGCCTCTCTTCAAGAGACCTCATGCCGCTTAAGCCGTGAACCATTTTGTTGAAGCTGTCAGAGAGCTGGCCCAGCTCATCTTTGGAAGTAACGGGAATGCGCTGGTTAAGGTCTCCTGCTGCAACTCTGTTTGCTGCCTGCACAAGATACTTTATGGGCTGCGTGTATTTTTTGGATAGCACAAGAGCGATGCCTATGCCCAGGCTGAATACAAACAATGTGGCTATGATTCTTTTTATTGCATTGAGCTTCATGGCATAAGAGATGTCTTCCTTGTTCACCCGCAGATGTATGTATCCATACTGGGTGTCTCCTGCTATAACAGGCACTATCACGTCATATGACTTGCCCTCATCAGCAACAGGCTCTCCCAGCTCTGCCTTTATGATAAGGTCTTTTCTCTTTCTTGTTATGGGCTGGCCGATCTTCTCCGGGTTGGTGCTGGCAACAATCTCGTCAGCATTGCTGATAATAGATATCTCCTTGAGACCTTTTGCGTTTTGCTCCTTGAGATATTTTGAGAGCCGTGCCTCATCCGTCTCTCCAGTTGCTGTAACCTCCTGCACTCCTACCTGGATAGCTTTTGTGAGTTCGCGGGCCTGTTTTTCGAGTTCCTCAGACAGCCGTTTTTCCGTCTGGGTGTAGAGTATCATCAAAATGGAGATCATGGTGAAGCTGAGAAAGATCATCATTGCAACCAGCTTGGTTGTGAGCGACAGGTCCTTGAATTGGCTCAGCTTAAACATAATGAATCATAACATAAGGACTTTAAGGGCTTACAAACCATCTTTATTGTTCTGCAGGTTGAATTTATTGCTGATTGGGAATACTATAATTTTCTTATGGTCAGTCAGAACATTTCCGATCTATACAAAAGAATCTGCCACGCTGCCATGCGCGCCGGCCGCGAGCCTTCAGAGGTGAGCATGCTTGCTGTAACAAAAACAATCAGCGCGCATACAGTCAAAGAGGCTGCTGAAGCAGGACTCAGGATGTTTGGAGAAAACAGGGTGCAGGAGGCAAGGGAGAAGATGCCGCTGCTCCAGTCCATGCTGCCTGACATGAACATGCAGTGGCACCTGATCGGCAATCTGCAGAAGAACAAGGCAAAATATGCTGTGCAGCTTTTTGATCTTATACATACAGTCGACTCAATGGAGTTGGCAGACATTCTCGATAAAGAGGCGCAAAAGGCTGCAAAGATTCAGGATGTGCTGGTGCAGGTCAAACTGTCTGAAGAAGAGTCAAAACATGGCGCTGAAGAAGCAGACGCGCCAGGGCTTGCGATGCATATAAACGGACTGAAAAACCTCAGGCTGCGCGGTCTGATGACAATACCTCCTTTTTTTGATAATCCTGAAGAAGCGAGGCCTTATTTCAGGAAGCTCAGGCTGATTAAGGATAAAATAGAGGGGCAGGGGCTCAGCCTGTCGGAGCTGTCCATGGGCATGTCCCACGATTTTGAGACAGCCATAGAAGAGGGCGCTACAATAATCAGAATCGGCACGGCCATTTTCGGCCAAAGGAGATAGGACTATGATCGGATTTATTGGCGGGGGGAACATGGCAGAAGCTCTTATTAAGGGAATGGTGCTCAAGGGCCAGAAAGATATCCTTGTTTCCGAGCCCAGGGGAATGCGCAAGACATTTCTCGAAAAAGCCTACGGCATAACCACAACCAGCTCCAACAAAGAAGTTGCCGAGAAATGCTCAATACTCATTCTTGCGATAAAGCCGCAGAACATGGCAGAGGTGCTGGATGAGATCGCGCCTCTTATACGACCTGAGCAGACAGTTGTATCAGTGGCAGCAGGCATATCCATAGCATTCATCAAGTCAAGGGTCAAGACAGAGAAGATTGTGAGAGTGATGCCGAATACGCCTGCAATGGTACAGGAAGCGATGACTGTGCTCACCATGTCAAAAGAGCTGTCGCAGGTTGAATACGCAACCATCAACGAGATATTCTCCTCTGTAGGCAAGACAGCCCTTATGCCGGAGAGCCTTTTGAACTCTGTTACAGCGCTTTCAGGCAGTGGGCCTGCATTTATCTGCGTATTTGTTGAGCACATGGTGGCTGCTGCCATAAAAGCGGGGCTTACAAAAGAGGATGCGTACACACTTGCAACACAAACGCTCATCGGCACTACAAAAATGGTTGAGGCTGGATACGAGCTATCCAATATACGCACAATGGTTACATCACCAGGAGGCACCACAGCTGCCGGGCTTGCGGTTTTTCATGACAAAAACCTGGGTCAGATGGTTGAAGACTCCCTTTCAGCAGCAAAAAAGAGGGCAGAGGAACTGGGCGCCTGATCAGCGCATAAGAGCTGCTCACTGATGTATACTATCCATACAAAAATCCGTTTAATGGAGAAGATATGGGAACCCTTCTTATTGCAATAGGCAAAGTACTCGACATAGCGCTCAGCATCTATTTGTGGGTGGTGATAATATCCGCACTCATCAGCTGGGTGAACCCTGATCCGTATAATCCGATAGTCCGCTTTCTGAGGCAGGTGACAGAACCCGCGCTCAGGCCGATCCGCAGGATTATAGGCTACAGGCTCGGGCCCATAGATATCTCTCCGATCATACTTATACTATTTATTTATTTTCTGCAGTTCTTTCTTGTAAGCTTACTGGTTGAGACAGGTTACAAAATAAAAGGAGGCCTTGGCATATGAGAATAACCCCTCTCGATATTCAGCAAAAACAGTTCCCCATGCGTTTCAGGGGATTTGATGTAGATGAAGTATACTCGTTTCTTGAGCTGCTGCGAGAAGAGCTTGAAGAACTGCTCAGGGAAAATGCCTCGCTCAAGGAGAATCTGCGCAGGGCGGATGAACAGGTGTCTGAGTACAAGAGCATGGAGCTGACGCTGAGAGAGACATTGATGACAGCACAGCAGATGGTTGAAGAGTACAAATCAAATGCGCGTAAAGAGGCTGAGCTGCTGATAAAAGAAGCTGAGCTCAGATCCGATGATCTGATCAAAGAGGCTCAGGAGAAGGTTGTAAAGATACATGAAGACATAGTTGACCTCAAAGGCATAAGACGCCACTTCAAGGAAGAGCTCAAGAGGCTTATAGAGAGTCATCTCGGCATGATGGAATTCGACAAAGAGAGGGAAGGCACAGAAGCTGATGAAGTATAACGCCCTGAAAGGCGTAGAGGATATTCTTCCGCCCGACATATTTCTTTGGCAGCGTGCAGAGACTGTTGCAAAGGCCTTTTTCAGCAGATACGGTTTCAGCGAGATCCGGCTGCCCATAATCGAATCAACAGACATATTCATTCGGAGCATCGGCGAATCCACTGACATAGTCGGCAAGGAGATGTATACATTTCCTGACAAGGCAGGCAGGAGCATCACTCTCAGGCCTGAAGGCACTGCTTCAGCAGTAAGGTGCTATGTTGAGCACGGCCTTAACAACCTGCCGTCTCCGCAAAAGTTTTTCTATACAGGTCCGATGTTCAGATATGAAAGACCGCAAAAAGGCAGGCAGCGCCAGTTTTACCAGATTGGCGCAGAGGCATTTGGTTCAGAGCATCCATCCATTGACGCAGAGATGATAGTGATGCTGAATAACCTGCTTTCAGAGCTCGGGTTAAAAGAAGTCGAGTTTGAGCTCAACTCAATCGGGTGCGAAGAGTGCAGGCCTGCCTACAAGGCGAGCCTTACGGATTTTTTCAGAAACAGGCTTGATGAATACTGTCCTGACTGCAAAAACAGATTCAGCACAAATCCATTGCGCATACTCGACTGCAAGGTTGAACACTGCATTGAGCTCAGGCAGGGCGCACCATCCGTAACAGACCACCTCTGCGCTGATTGCAGGGCGCACTTTGACGAGCTGCTTTTGCGGCTTGGCTTGATGAATATAAAATACACGCTCAATCCCAATCTTGTGCGCGGCCTCGACTACTACACAAGAACAGCCTTTGAGGTCACCAGCCAGCATCTAGGCGCGCAAAAAGCTGTTGCAGGCGGAGGCAGATACGACAAGCTTGTGAAAGAATTCGGCGGCCCTGATACCCCGGCAATAGGTTTTGCAATAGGCATGGAGCGCTTGATCGCCCTGCTTAAAGATTCTGAAACTGCTGCTGCTCCAGTTCCAAAGGTCTTTATAGCTGCTCTTGGCGAAGAAGCTGACAGGCAAGCAGCTGTAATAGCTGAAGGACTGCGCAGACAGGGCACATGGGCAGAGCTGAATTATGCAGCTTCTTCTCTCAAAAGTCAGCTGAGAAAGGCTGACCGGCTTGGAGCTGAGTATGCCTTTATAATCGGAGACAATGAACTGAAAGACGGCATAATGCAGTGGAAGAACCTAAAGACAGGCGAGCAGGGCCAGTGCAGTCTGAAAGAGCCTGCTTCTGTATTCAATAAGTAACATCATCTTATTTCTTCGGCATAAATCATTTTACCCAATTATTTTTTTGACAGGCATTTGATTGTTTTCTTAAATCTTCATAAATCTGTAAGGTTTCTCGACAAATTGTCGGCAAGCCTTACACTATAAACATATAAACCAATAATTATAATCATCCATCTAATTGGATTTTAATACATTATCCATTGGCAAACTTTTTGCATGATTACATCTAGTAAAATTGAGGAGGGACACGTGAAAACACTCGGGATAGTGATTTTCGTTGTCTGTTTTGTTTTTGGCATTGGCACAGCATCTGCCGGCACAATTAATTTTGAAAATATGCCGCAGAACTA
>JAJFVG010000018.1 GCA_021371915.1 Nitrospiraceae bacterium | reverse complement strand
AATGAAAATAAATAGAGTCGTCTCATTTAAGTTTCGAGTTGAGTTTCCACAGGACATAGCCGGTACAATGTGTTGCTTGACTTTGTGATCTGCCGGTTTTAATATAGCTCAGTATTCACAGCCGAGATCCGCCAGAGGCGGATGCGGGGGAACCATTTTTCAGGGGCGAAGTCCTCGATGCGAGGACAGGGCACTTCCAGGCCCGAGCCCGTCAGCTAACCTCGTAGGCTTTTGGAAGGGTGAGAGGCGACCTCTTTGCTGATCTCCTCTGTTCCCTTGCAATATCGGAGGAGAAATGATTCATCAGGATTCATCCATCAAGGGGATAATCAAGTCCCTCGGACTTGTATTCGGAGATATCGGTACAAGCCCGATCTACACCCTGACAGTAATATTCCTGCTCACAAAACCCACACCGGATAATGTGCTGGGGGTGTTGTCTCTTATCATCTGGACGCTCCTGCTGCTCGTTACTGTTGAGTATGCATGGCTTGCCATGAGTCTAGGCAAAAAAGGAGAGGGCGGCACCATAGTTCTCAAGGAACTTCTTGTGCCGTTGCTCAAATCAGGCAGAAAAGTATCTTTTGTCACTCTCCTTGCGTTCATCGGAGTTTCTTTGCTGATAGGCGACGGTGTTATCACTCCTGCAATAAGCATATTGAGCGCGGTTGAAGGAACTCTTCTCATTCCAGGGCTTAAGGACATGGGGCAGGAGAACGTGATTCTGATATCAGCCTTGATTGCCGTGCTGCTGTTTCTTGTGCAGAAGAAGGGAACTGACAGGATATCCATATTTTTTGGGCCGCTAATGCTTGTATGGTTTGCAGCGCTGGCTGTGTCAGGAATATATTCGCTTATGCACTCTCCGTCAATAGTAAAGGCAGTTAATCCCTATTACGGACTCAGGTTTATTTATGACAACGGCATAACCGGGTTTTTCGTGCTGTCGGAAGTCATACTCTGCGCAACAGGCGGGGAGGCGCTTTATGCAGACATGGGACATCTTGGCAGAAAGCCGATCCTGAGAGCGTGGTATCTTGTTTTTTGCGCCCTTGTGCTGAGCTATCTTGGGCAGGCCGCATTTGTGCTGCACCATCCTGAAGCCAAAAACGTGCTCTTTGAGATGATATTCACCCACGCAAATTATATTTATGTGCCTTTTCTTATCCTGAGCGTGATCGCTACAGTGATAGCCTCGCAGGCGATGATCAGCGGCATGTTTTCAATAGTCTACCAGGGCATAACAACTCACATAATGCCGCTTTTCAGGGTGGACTATACATCGGTAGAGATGAGGGCGCAGATATATATTGCTGCTGTGAACTGGTTTTTGCTTGTATCTGTTCTTTTTATAATGTACGAATTCAGGGAATCGAGCAAACTGGCTGCTGCATACGGCCTGGCTGTTACAGGCACAATGACGCTGACCGGCATAATGATGACATGGATATTCCACCTCAGAAAGAAGATGATGCTCGCGTCAATATCATTGTTCGTGACGGTCATTGACGTGATATTTCTGGTTTCCAATGCCTATAAAATTCCTCACGGCGGATACTGGTCTTTGATCATAGCTGCTGTCCCGTTTCTGATGATACTGGTGTATACCTTTGGCCAGCGTAAGCTCTACAGGTCGCTCAGGCCCATGAAGCTTGAGACATTTGTCGAACGCTACGACTTGCTGTACAAAAACAAGAGCAGGATCGAGGGCACAGCGCTCTTTTTTGTGAGGGATACAAGAAGGATACCGCCGTTCATCAGCAATACAATGCTGCTGAACAATATCATTTACGAAGACAATATTATGGTTTCTGTGATAAAGCGCGATGATCCATTCGGAGTCACAGGGTATTTTCTTGAGGACATTGCTCCTGGCCTCAGGCATTTTGAGATACAGTGCGGATACATGGAAATATTCAGCATGGAATCAATATTCAAAGAGGCGGGCATCGATGAAAAGACTATTTTCTATGGCATAGAAGACATAATCGCAAGGAACATCATCTGGAAAATATTTGCGTTGATCAAGAAGCTTACCCCGAGTTTCGTGCAGTTCTACAAAATGCCGCCGCACAAGCTGCACGGAGTTGTGACGCGCATAGAGATGTGAGCGTTAAACGCTACCCTTTGCGGGTGGAGGTCTTGTCTCTGGCATAATCCTGTTGTTGACTCATACATATAAATGAGGCATACTAATACATATGATTTGGCATATATGCGGGGAGGCTCTCATGAGGACAACATTGATTATCGAGGATGAGCTGCTTAAAAAGGCATCAAAACTTACAGGCATCAAGGAAAAGACATCGATCGTGAGGCTCGGGCTGGAGGCTCTTATAGCTATGGAAAGCGCCAGGAGGCTTGCGCTGCTTGGAGGCACGCAGAAGAAGCTCGAAGATATTCCCAGAAGAAGGTCAGAGAAGGCCTGAGATGGTTCTTGTTGATACTTCTGTCTGGATAGCTCATCTTCGCAATAATTCCCCTGAGCTCGCGGCCTTGTTGAATGACGGATATGTTGCATGCCACAGGGCTGTCATAGGCGAGCTGGCTTGCGGGAATCTGAAAAACAGGGACGAAATATTGTCTCTGCTCGGCGCGCTCCCAATTGTTCAGGATGTAGAAGATGATGAGCTGCTTCAGTTTATCGAAAACTTCAGCTTGATGGGCAAGGGGCTTGGATATATTGATATGCATCTGCTCGCATCAGCGGTTATGGAGAAGATGCCTCTATGGACTCTCGATAAAAGACTTGATGAGACAGCCAGGAAACTTGGCGTGAGATATACAAAAGGCTAAACTAAACCGGTTTTATCTTTGCGAATTTTCTCTTGCCAGCCTTGATGATGTATTCAGCTTTGGCAAGTTTTGTATCAGTGTTGTCCGTCTTTGTGTCATTAACGGACACCCCGCCCTGCTTTATAAGCCGCATAGCCTCTCCTGTGCTCTGCACAAGGCCTGCAAGCTTCATTATCTTTGGCAGCCATATCTCTGCTTCATCCCATTGTATTTCGATCACAGGTATCTCTTCAGGCCTGCCCCTGTCCTTGAACACATGGTCGAACTCTTCTTTTGCATGGAGCGCTGCTTCTTTTGATGAATACCGCTCAGCTATCTCGAGCGCAAGCTCTTCCTTTGCCTTTTTGGGATGCACGTTGCCGTTCTTTAACCCTTCTTTAAGAGCGTTCAGTTCATCAAGGCTAATGTGGCTCAAAAGCTCATAGTACTTTATCATCAGCTCGTCAGATATGGACATCATCTTGCCGTAAATGTCTTTTGGTTCTTCTGATATGCCAATGTAATTACCGAGGCTCTTTGACATCTTCTTCACTCCATCAAGTCCCTCAAGCAGCGGCATCATCAAAATAACCTGTGGCTCCTGTCCAAACTCTTCCTGCAGCTCCCTGCCCATAAGCAGATTGAAGCGCTGGTCAGTGCCGCCGAGTTCAATATCTGATTTTAGTGCAACAGAGTCATATCCCTGAAATAGCGGATAGCTGAATTCATGTATGCTTATAGGGCTCTGGTTGGCAAAACGCTGTTTGAAGTCTTCTCTTTCGAGCATTCTTGCCACTGTCTGTTTTGCCTGGAGTTTTATAATATCTATTGGCGTCAGCTTCATCAGCCATTCGCTGTTAAAGCGCACTTCAGTCTTTTCAGGATCAAGTATCTTGAAGACCTGTGTCTTGTACGTCTCTGCGTTGGCTGTGATCTGCTCCTGCGTGAGAGGCTTTCTGATCTCTGACCTTCCTGTTGGATCGCCTATCATGCCGGTGAGGTCGCCTATCAGGAATATGACAGTATGTCCCAGCTCCTGAAACTGGCGCATCTTTTCGAGCAGCACCGTATGGCCGAGGTGTATGTCAGGAGCAGTAGGGTCAAAACCTGCTTTTACGCGCAGGGGTGTGTTTGTCTTGCAGGACTTTTCGAGTTTTTTCAGGAGCTCTTTTTCAGGGATGATCTCTGAAGCGCCTCTCTTGATTATAGCGAGCTGTTTTTCTGGAGTAAGCATGGCATCTATAATAAAATTTGGCAGGCCGGCAGGTCAAATCACTCTTTAATTATTGACATCAAACAATGCTGAGGGTATAGTTGTTTTATGGATCTAAAATATCTTTTCGGAGGATGAGATAATGACAAAGATGCTTTCAGTTTCCGCAATAATAATCGCAGTATCCATGCTGCTGACTCCTTCTGTAACTTTCTCAGCAAAAAAGGCTATGGACGAAAAGGCCCAGCAATACTACAGCCAGATGAGCTCTGAAGAGCTGAAGCTCTTTAAAAAATGCGCAGCTAAAAACAGGACTGCCTGCTCAAAATACCACGAAACATATGTGAAGAAATAGCTGCCTGCCGCATCGGCTCCCTCTCTGTGTTCATTTAGCTCAAATGCTTGCAGCGCAAAGGTTTGCGTTGACAAAGCATATCTGTATCTAATAGCATACTTGTCAAAATCAATAATAAAAATCATCAGGGAGGGGCAGTGTCAAAGTATAACGAGGTTTTCAACAGAAGTATTTCTGATCCCGAAGGGTTCTGGGCTGAGGCAGCAGAGGGCATAACATGGTACCGCAGATGGGACAAGGTGCTCGACAGCTCAAATGCGCCGATGTACAGATGGTTTGCTGGAGGAGAGCTGAATACCTGCTACAATGCGCTCGACCGTCATGTTGAGGCTGGAAGAGGCGATCAGACAGCCCTGATTTACGACAGCCCTGTAACCAAGAAGATCAAAAAATTCACATACAAGGAACTCCAGAAAGAGGTGGCTCTTTTTGCAGGGGCTCTCAGGGGGCTCGGCGTTTCAAAGGGTGATACCTGCATCATCTACATGCCGATGATACCGCAGGCTGTTGTTGCCATGCTCGCATGTGCAAGGCTCGGGGCTGTGCATTCAGTGGTCTTTGGCGGGTTTGCGCCGCATGAGCTTGCCATAAGGATAGATGACGCAAACCCCAAAGTCATTATTTCAGCATCCAGCGCCATAGAGGTTACAAGACTGATAGAGTACAAGCCTTTGCTGGACAAGGCGATAGAGCTCGCAAACCACAAGCCGCAGAAGTGCGTGATCTTCCAGAGGGACGAGGTGAGGGCTACCATGATGGAGGGCCGCGACCATGACTGGGCTGAGCTGATTGCAAAGGCTATTCCTGCTGAGTGTGTGCCGGTGAAGGCGACTGATCCGCTCTATATTCTCTACACATCCGGCACAACCGGCATACCAAAAGGCGTTGTGAGAGACAACGGTGGACATGCTGTTGCCCTGCACTGGAGCATGAAGAATATCTATGACACCCAGGCTGGTGATGTGTTCTGGGCAGCCTCAGATGTAGGATGGGTTGTCGGACATTCATACATTGTTTATGCTCCGCTCTTTGCCGGATGCACAACTGTTCTGTATGAAGGAAAGTCTGTAGGCACTCCTGATCCAGGCGCATTCTGGCGCGTGATATCGCAGCATGGAGTGAAGACACTCTTTACAGCGCCGACAGCGTTCAGGGCTATAAAGAAGGAAGACCCTAACGGAGACTATATCAAAAAGTATGATCTGTCAGATTTCAAATACCTATTTCTTGCTGGAGAGCGCACAGACCCGGACACTTACCACTGGGCAAATAATCTGCTCGGCAAGCCTGTGATAGACCACTGGTGGCAGACTGAAACAGGCTGGCCTATAACAGCCAACTGCCTCGGCATAGAGATGATGCCTGTTAAGGCCGGGTCATCAACAAAGCCTGTGCCTGGCTATGATGTGAAGGTGCTGGACAGCGACGGCAACAAGGTAGAAGCAGGCAAGGAGGGTGTTATCGCGATAAAACTGCCCCTTCCTCCAGGCACTCTTCCGACGCTCTGGAATGCTGATGAGAGATTCATTAAATCATACATGGATGTTTTTAAGGGCTACTATTTCACCAGCGACGGCGGATATATTGATGAGGATGGCTATGTCTTTATCATGGGCAGGGTGGATGATGTGATCAATGTTGCAGGACACAGGCTCTCTACAGGTGAGATGGAAGAGATAGTGGCAACGCATCCAAAGATAGCTGAGTGCGCTGTTATAGGAGCTGCTGATTCTCTCAAGGGACAGCTGCCTGTAGGTCTGGTGGTGCTCAAATCAGGAGTTGATGGAGATATAAATCAGATAAAGGCAGAACTGGTAAAGATGGTGCGCGGACAGATTGGCCCTATAGCCTGCTTTAAAAGCGTTGCTGTTGTGAACAGACTGCCCAAGACCAGATCAGGCAAGATACTGCGCGGCACAATGAGAAAGATAGCGGACTCGGAAGAGTACAGGGCCCCTTCCACCATAGATGATCCCGCAGCCCTTACAGAAATTGAGACAGCGCTCAGGGAAATAGGCTACGCAAAGAAGCAGAGCTAATGCTGCTTGAAAATATTTTTGCTGTTTTGATATGATTAGTGCTGAACAGAGCCACGAAGGTTCTAAAACCAGAAGGTTTATTAGAGCGTTCGTGGCTCGTTTTTTATTCAGAAGAGCCTGCCGGACCTCACAAAAAAAATTGGAGGCGGATTCATGACAAAGACGGTAAACAGGCTTAAAACATCAATCATCTGTTTTATTGCTGCCCTGTGCTGCACATCCACTGCATCTGCTTTGCACCCGTTGTTGACTGATGACACAGGAGTGCAGGGCAAGGGTAAGTATGAGCTTGAGCTTGGATACAAGCATGAAAGAAACAGCGACGCAGGGGTAAAAACCCGCACATCAGAATTCGCGGCAACACTCGCTATAGGCGCTTCCGACAGTCTTGATGTTGAACTGAGTCTGCCGTACCGGTATATAAGGACAAAAGACTCAGGAGATATTACCAATGAAGACGGCCTGGCTGATTCATATGCAGGAATCAAATGGAAACTTTTTGAAAAAGACGGATTAAGTCTCGCGCTCAAGACCGGGGTGACCATGCCTAGCGGTGATTACAAAAGAGGTCTTGGAACAGGCAGAGCAGGATACCAGGCATTCGTGCTGGCCACAAAAGAGTTCAAACCATTTGCAGTGCATCTTAACGCAGGCTGGATCGGCAATCAAAACAGGATAGATGAGAGGCGCAATATATGGCACCTGTCTGCTGCTGCTGAGTATGAGTTTGTCAAAAATCTGAGAGCAGTTGCGGATGTCGGAACAGTAAAGAACAAAGACAAGACATCAGGCACCAATCCTGTGTACATGCTTGGCGGGCTTGTCTATACTGTGAATCAGAATCTTGATCTTGACATCGGCATAAAAGGTGGACTGAACAAGGCTGAAAATGATGTGACATATCTTTTGGGCATAACATTCAGGTTTTAGGGAGACGCGCAATGCATATACCTGACGGTTATCTGAGTCCGCAAACATATGTGCCGCTTTATGGCGCTGCTGCCATATTCTGGGCTGCTGCGCTCAAAAAGATCAAAGGCTCTCTTCATCAGAAGCATGTGCCTTACCTTGCCATGGCTGCTGCATTCTCCTTTCTCATCCAGATGTTCAACATCCCAATACCCGGAGGCTCCACAGGACATGCAGTGGGAGGCGCGATCATTGCGCTTCTGCTCGGGCCATGGACTGCTGTGATCGCGGTCTCCGTTGTGCTGATAATTCAGGCGCTCATCTTTGGTGACGGCGGTATCACAGCCATAGGAGCAAACTGTTTCAACATGGCAGTTGTGATGCCGTTCATATCTTACTGGACATTCAGGCTTGTCAGGGGAAATTCCGATTCGCAGAAGCGCACAGGCATTGCCGCATTTGCAGCAGGGTATGTTGGGCTTGTTGCTGCTGCTGTTGTCACAGCAGTGCAGTTCGGCATACAGCCGTTGATAGCGCAGGGGGCAGACGGCAGACCACTTTACGCGCCATATCCTCTTGAGGTTGCGGTGCCTGTGATGGCGCTTGAGCATCTGCTGCTCTTGGGTGTTATCGAAGGAGTTGTGACATATCTGCTGCTCAAGCATTTTATAAAGAACGAGCCTTCACTCGTTTATGCGCTGCGGAAAAAGGATGGGGAGGCAAGGTCATGACAAAATTCCAGAAGAGACTGGTGACAGGCCTTGTTGTGATGGCGCTGCTTACGCCGCTTGGAATAGTTCTGCCTATGATCGCAGGCTCAGAAGATGCCTGGGGCGAATGGGGAAGCGAGACACTGCAAAAACTTCTTGGTTATCTGCCTGAAGGTTTCAAAAAGATAGCTGATCTCTGGAAGGCTCCGCTGCCTGACTACAATATGGGTGGAGATGGGGCAGGCATTGGAACGCAGGTTGTCTCATATATAGTCTCAGGCCTGCTGGGAATTATACTTGTTGTGCTGGTAATATTTGTGATTATGAAATTCGTGGTGAAGAAGTGAAGGCGATTGAAAAAGGCATCAGCGCAGCAGGCAGGGTGATAACACAGGCATACGCACAGTGGGAAACAGCATCCGCAAAAGGCCTTATGCAGTCAATTGATCCGCGGGTCAAGCTGCTGTTCCTCATCTCATTCATCCTGCTTGTAAGCATCAGGAAAGAACCTGGAGCGCTGTTGTGCATATTTGCGTTTGTCATGGCTCTTGCGCTGTTTTCCAGGGTTGATATGATCTCATTTCTCAAAAAAATAGTTGCGATAGCCTTCTTCTTCGGCCTGCTTGTGGGTCTGCCTGCTGTGCTGAATATATTTGTGCAGGGCGATGTTGTTCTCAAACTTTTTTCATTCAGCAGGCCATACGAGTTTCTTGTCTGGAAGATACCTGCTGAGATCGGCATAACAGAGCAGGGACTGTATGCCCTTACAATGCTCACGCTGAGGGTTCTTGATTCAGCAGCCCTGTCTCTGCTTGTGGTATTCACCACACCGTTTCAGGAGCTGCTTCGCGCTCTGAAGGTTATACGTACGCCTGATGTGATGATCGTGACTGCCGCGCTTTCGTACAAGTATGTGTTCCTGTTTGCGCGCACAGTCAGCGATATGCACCTCGGAAAAAAGAGCAGGACATTATGCGCTGCTTCTGCTGCTGAAGAACGCAGATGGGCAGCAGACAGGATGGCGCTTCTCTTTAAAAAGACCACAGGCAGGTGCGAGGCCATGCACAGCGCCATGGTATCAAGAGGACTGTCTGACGGTTTCAGGGTCATGCCAGGTTCTGTTATGAATAGTGTAGATAAAGTAGCCCTTGCTGTTGTCTGCATCAGCGCAGGCATATTCATGTTTTTATAAGAGGGGAAATGGAAAATATTCTATCAGCAAAAAATCTGAGCTTCAGCTACTACAGCAGGATTAAGGCCCTGGACCGTGTGAGCATTGATATAGCAAAAGGCAGCAGGCATGCTGTTATCGGTTCGAACGGCAGCGGCAAATCCACTCTGCTCCAGGCCCTTGACGGGCTCATATACCCATCAGAAGGTGAACTGTTTTTCAGAGGCAAAAGTGTATCTGAAGATAGCCTGAAGGACGCAGCCTTTCTGAAGGAGTTTAGATCATCAGTCGGATATGTTTTCCAGGACCCTGACATACAGCTCTTCTGCCCCACTGTTTTTGATGAGCTGCTCTTTGGGCCGCTCCAACTCGGCATGGATCTAAATGAAGCAAAGGGCAGGGCTGAAGAGGTGATGAATATGCTTAACATCACAAGCCTCAGGGAGAGGCCTTCTTACATGCTTTCAGGCGGAGAGAAGAAGCGGGTGGCCATAGGCTCTGTGCTCTCAATCAATCCGGAGGCGCTGCTGTTTGATGAGCCCACTAACGGGCTCGATCCAAGGACTCAGTGTTTTTTGGTGGAGCTGATATTTGCGCTGAGTGAAGCGGGCAAGACGATTGTTGTTGCCACTCACGACCTTGCGCTTGTAGATGAATTGCAGGCTACTGTTACTGTGCTGTCAGAAGATCACAGGGTTGAACGCACCGGCCCTGCTGAGGACATTCTTGGTGATGAGCAGCTGCTGCTGCGCGT
>JAJFVG010000014.1 GCA_021371915.1 Nitrospiraceae bacterium | reverse complement strand
AACTATTGACTTCAATATAGAAGGTGATGCACCAAGGAGAATAAAATAGATGGCTCAGATGCTGAAGGCCTTGCTGCTGGCAGCATTAGTGTTCGCATTGTCATCATTCAGCCCTGTTGATGCTGATGCAGCTGACGCCATTGAAAAAGATAAGACTCTTAAAAAGGATTGCGTGGCAACAGTCATCAAGGCCATAGGCTTCGAAATAAAGCGCTTTGAGCTGAGGCTGGAAGCTGCGAAAAAAGGCCCCGGAGACCCTGCAAATGCGCCTCTGCTTGAAAAGCGCATCAAAGAACTTTCTGCTGAGCGAGAAAAATACAGAAATATGGAACCTGAAAAGTACCGGATCCCTGACAGGATTAAGGTCACAGGCAGCATAAACAATGCATGCAGGGATAATGAGATGCTGAACCTTATAGATATGACACGCTCAGGCCCGTTTTATCATGTTGCCGGAGTTTCAGGCGATTGCAAAGCGATCAGTCCAAACAGGAATTATACGATGACTATTTACACCATATACCCGAGAGACTACCGCTTCACAAGCGCTTATGTTTATATTGAGAAGGTGGAGTGACAACCATGTCAGAGGCCGCGAGGCAGACAACATTCATAGAGAAAAATGCCCTTGCAGTCGGCATCACAGGTCATATTATCGCAGCGCTGGTCAGCATGATTACTGTTGCAGGCGCTGGTGCTTTTTTCAGCATTGTCTATCCATTTTCCTGGGCAGCTATTGTAATCGGCATTTATACAGCGCTTAAAGCTCGTGCTACTGCGCCATTAAAGTCATGGCGCTTTTATGCTGCTTCAACTGCTGCATTGATGCCGATTGCAGGACTCATTGCTGCAATACTGCTGTTAAGATATGACGCAAGCAGTTCGCGCAAACCCAGGCCAAGCACAATCGTTATTGTCATCTTCATTATTCTGCTGATGCTGCTGTTTGCTGTTATATCAAAACAGAATGATCCATACTTCAAATCAAAAACAGCCTCAGCAATAATGCCCTTTCATGCTGAACAGGCGTTTGCCGAAGAATTCAAAAAATATACAATGGAGAACAACTTTTTCTCCTGCGAAATACCGGCAGGCTGGGACCTGATAAGAGAGAGAGAAAAAGATGCGGAGTATAAAATATATGAGATACAGCTGATAGGTCCGCGTGCTGACAGGGCGCCGACCGTTATAAATGTTTCATATTATGCTAAGGGCAATCAGGATTTTATAGACTACAAGGATTTTCTAAACAGAAACTCCAAAAATATCCTCGGCGAAACAAGAACCAAAAGAGAGAACTACGGGCCTGTTCTGAAGGTTGAGCTGAACAAACGCATTGCATACGCGCTTGAGCGGGAACTGATGGTCTATCTGCACCCAAACACAAAGTCTGACGAGAGCGCAAGCATAAGGGAGCAGCTATATGTTGTGCCTGCATCTGAAGGCTTTTATGTGCTGCACTACTCAGCATCAAGATCAATCTATAATAACTACCTTCCGGTCTTTGAGCGGACTGTAGAGACTTTTAAGCCAAACAAGTAGCAGTACAGCTTCACGCACAGATCGAAAGCATCAGGGAGAAAGAGCCATGACACTAAATATATTATCAGTCATAATTATCGGAATGATTGCTGTTTCATCCGCATCTGCATACGAAACTGGCAAAGGCGCTCCATGGAACCTTTCAGCCGCGGTTAAGGATGCTGTAACAGATGCTTCAACAAACCAGGAATTCGTTCCCTATGAGTACAAAGGTATTTTTGCATGCGACATACCAAAGCAGTGGAGAATTGATGACGGCACAATGCAGTTCGGCCTTTCTCCTGAGAAGAAAAAAATTTTCGGCATACATGCATTTGCGCCTGAGTTCAGTGAAAGGCCGGTGCGCATTTCTGTGCACTTTTATGCTGATGGCAACATGCTGCATAAGGATATGAACGAGTTCATTCAGTCACATGCAAAACCAATACTGGGGTATGTTCCGGAAGGAAGCAGCTATGGACCAGTTAAGAGCGCGATCATAGCCGGCAGAAAAGCAAAAAAGTTTGAACAGAAGAAGAGTGAATTTGTTGCAGACAGATCAATAAGAGAACCTGGCGAGAATGACCCGAGAGTGTACGAAAAAATGGCAAAAAAGATTTATGTAGTTGAACAGTTTATCGTCATCCCTGCACAAAAGGGATTCTACGCACTCAGTTTTTACGCTCCGGCAGAGACAGCGCATCTTTTTCAGCAGGCATTCGACAAGGTGGCAGGTTCATTCAAGCCGTTGAAGTAGACAGGCTGCCGAGCGATTTAAAAACATGAACAACGAAGACACCAGGTACACTGAACTTATTGGCAGGCTCTCTGAGCTTTGCGGGATAATCCCGGAATATTGGGACATATTCGGCACAAGGCATGTTGCTGAGACAGAGCCCAGGAAGTCTGTGCTCAAGGCTATGGGCCTCAAAACCGATACTGCTGAGGATGTAGAATCAGAGATATACAAGATCACATCAACAGCAGCAAAAAGATTCATCGAGCCTGTCTATATACTGCCTGCTGAATCACAGAGCCTGTGCATAACTGTTCAGGTTCCTCTTGAGGAGCCGGTACAGCCGCTCGCGTTTGACTGGATACTCACCAACGAATCCGGGCCGGAGCTCGCGATAAACAGACATGATTCTCAATATAATGTGACCTGGACATATGAGTACGAGGGTACAAAATACGCAAAGGTATCTGTCTGCCTGTTTGGAGAAGATGAGCAGCATCCTGACCCCGGATACTACAAGCTCGAGATGGGCTATTCATCTGAAGGCGCGCACACAATACTCGACACATCAAAAATAATCATCGCCCCTCAAAAGTGCTATATGCCCGATATCCTGATATCAAACAAAGGGTGGGGCCTTATTCTGAATCTATACTCGATCCGGTCAAACAGAAATATCGGGGTCGGCAGCCTCGCTGAGCTGAGACAGCTTATCGAAAAGAGCGCAAAGCTCGGCAGCAGCTTTGTCGGCATTAATCCTCTCAACGCGATTCCAAATAAAATGCCATATGGGATAAGCCCGTATTCTCCAATCACGAGGCTCTTCAAGAATTTTATTTATATTGATCTTGATGCTGTTGCTGATCTTGACGAGTCTGCTGAATATGCAGAGCTGAAAGAGTCCGAAGCCTTCAGCACAGAGACAGAGGCGATTAACAACTCAGACCTGATTGACTATGAAAAGAGCGCTGCTATGAAAAGAGCGGCATTGAGCATAGCATTTGAGAACTTTTATTCAAAACACTACCTGCACTCCACGCAGAGGGCATCTGAATTCAGAACATATGTGTCTGAGCAGGGGGCTGCGCTCAGGCAGTTTGCTGTCTACATGGCGCTTGCAGATCACTTTAGCCGGAATAATCCTGATGATATATACTCGTGGCAGAAGTGGCCTGCGGAATTCAGAGGCCCTGACAACCATGAGGTTGCTGATTTTTTCGAATCAAAAAGAAGACAGGTGCTCTTTTGGAAGTATGTGCAGTGGCTCATAGATACACAAATGAAGGAGATAGCAGACACTGCAAAAGTCAAAGGCATGCAGATCGGAATATACCACGATCTTGCAGTCGGCTCGGTGTCAAACGGCAGCGACATATGGAGTTTTAAAGATATCTTTGCTCTATCTGTCGACACCGGCGCGCCGCCTGATGATTTCAACCCAGACGGCCAGAACTGGGGCTTCCCGCCCATGATGCCTGACAAGATGCGCGAATCCGGATATGAATATTTCATCCAGACTCTGAGACAGAATATGCGCCACTGCGGAGCAATAAGAATAGATCATGCGCTCGGCATGTTCAGGCGCTACTGGATACCAAAAGGCAGTCACGCCCGGGATGGAGTTTATGTGAGGTATCCTGTTGATGATCTTTTCAGGATCATAGCTCTCGAGAGCATGCTGAACAAAACAGTCGTCATAGCTGAAGACCTCGGCACTGTGGGCGAAAATGTATGGGATACTCTCCAGAGGTATTCGGCGCTCTCGTTCAAACTGCTCTATTTCCAGAGGCAATACCCTGAGCCTGACTTTTTGACTCCTGAGACATATCCTGAGCATGCGATCTGCTCTGTAACAACACATGACCTGCCCACACTCTTCGGCTTCTGGGCAGGCAAAGACATAGAGCTGCGAAAAAAACTCGGCATCATCAAGGATGAAGAAG
>JAJFVG010000140.1 GCA_021371915.1 Nitrospiraceae bacterium | reverse complement strand
ATTCCCAGGTTCGAATCCTGGCGCCCCAGTAGTTTTTTTTTGACTGCCCAGCCTGTGCAGGGCAGTAATGCCATTTTGGAGGAGAAAGATGTCTAACGGGATCAAGATTCTTACCGGCAATGCCAACCAGCCGTTGGCCCGCAAGGTGAGTGAATATATCAAAATACCGCTGAGCGACACGACCGTAACCTCATTCAGCGATGGTGAGATACTCGTGCAGATCAACGAGAATGTGCGCGGCTCGGATGTCTTTGTCGTACAGCCGACATGCGCGCCTGTGAACAAAAACCTGATGGAGCTGCTGCTGCTGATAGATGCGCTGAAGAGGGCTTCAGCAAGCAGGATAACCGCTGTGATCCCCTACTACGGCTATGCAAGGCAGGACAGGAAGGTGCAGCCGAGGGTTCCGATATCATCCAAGCTGGTGGCTGATCTTATAACAGCAGCCGGTGCGGACAGGATACTCACAATGGACCTGCATGCAGCGCAGATTCAGGGCTTCTTTGATATACCCGTTGACCACCTGTTTGCAGCGCCCGTGCTTCTGGATTATTTTAAAAAGTGGAGCGTTAAGGACATGGTGATAGTCTCTCCTGATGCAGGAGGCGTTGAAAGGGCAAGGGCATTTGCAAAGAGGCTCAACGCATCATTGGCGTTCATAGACAAGAGGCGCGAGGCAGCCAATGTCTGCGAGATAATGAATGTTATCGGCGACGTCAACGGCAAGGATGCGATAATACTCGACGATATGATAGACACGGCAGGCACCACCACTCAGGCTGCGGCTGCGATAAGGAACAAGGGCGCCAACCGCGTTTTTGCGGCAGCTTCACATGCAGTGCTCTCAGGGCCTGCAATAGAGAGGATCAATAATTCCGTGCTTGAAGAAGTTATTGTTACAGATACCATACCGCTAGATGAAAAAATGAATATGTGCGGCAAGATAAGGGTTTTGAGCGTTGCCCCTCTGCTTGCTGAAGCGATAAAAAGGATCCATGAGGAGACTTCAGTAAACTCGCTGTTCGTCTGATACAATGCTGCGAAAATGTCGCGGCTGATAAGGATGAATATTCGAAAACAGGATTGTCAGTTTAAAGGAGGAAATAATGAAGAGGACAACTCTTAAGGTAGAAAAGAGAGACAGCAAGGGCAAGGGCGGGGCGCGCGGCCTCCGCAGGGAAGGCACAATACCATCTATACTCTACAGGGCCGGCGGTTCCATGCCCATACAGCTTGGAGGCAAGGAGCTTTCGCTCTTTATAAGCAGGACAGCAGGCGAACAGGTTATCGTTAACCTCGAGTTCAGCGATGGAACAAGACAGGCAATTGTGAAGGATTACCAGGTTGATCCTGTGGCAGGCAATCTGCTGCATGTTGATTTCCAGGAGATACTTGCGACCGAGGTGCTCAAAGTCAATGTGCATGTGATAGTAAAGGGCGAGCCGATAGGCGTTAAGCGTGACGGCGGTATGCTCCAGCACGGCATAAGGGAGATTGAGATAGAGTGTCTGCCTGACAAGATACCCGGCCATATCTCTGTAGATGTATCAGACCTCACAATAGGACACTCCATACATGTTTCAAACCTTAATCTCGGTGAGGGAATAAAAATACTCACAGACGCTGAAGAGGTTATAGCATCAGTCACAACAATCAAGGAAGAGGCTCCTGCTCCTGCAGAGGAAGAGACAGTAGCTGCTGCTGAGCCTGAAGTGATAAAGAAGGGCAAGAAGCCTGAAGAAGAGGCATCCAAATAAAGGCGTTTCGCGGACAGGGCAGGCTTTAAAAGCCTGCCCTTTTTCGCTTAGTGCCTTCTCCCGCCGCACATGTGGATAATAGCTGGTCTCGGCAATCCAGGCAGAAAATACTCCAATACCCGTCATAATATCGGCTTCAAGGCTGTGGACTATCTAGCCAGGGAGCTATCATCCGACCTCTCAGAAAAGGATTTATACATAATCGGCAAGGCAGACATCTCAGGCAGCCAGGCAGTGCTGCTTAAACCGCTCACATACATGAACAGGAGCGGCGCTGCTGTAAAAAAAATAATGGACAAATACTATGCTGCTCCTGAAAACCTGATCGTTGTGCATGATGACCTTGATCTGGAAGCAGGAGTGATAAAGATAAGGCGCGGCGGCTCATCAGGCGGCCACAGGGGCATAGAGTCGATCATAAACACAATCGGATCAAAAGATTTCATAAGAGTCAAGATCGGCATATCAAGAGACCCGTCAATGCTTGTTGAAGACTATGTGCTTAAACCGTTTGGCTCAGAACACAAGGACCTGATAACGGATGCTGTGCAAAAGGCTGCGGAAGCGGTCATGATGATAATTGCAGATGGCGCAGAGAGCGCCATGAACAGATTCAACAGAGCGAATACGCAGAACAGGGATTGAGGTGCTGACAATGAATGTGAGGATTATAAAAGCTGAAGAGGCAAAGGTCAGGACAGACTGTCTCATCATTCCTTTTTTTGATGATACTAAACCAGCTGCCTACAGCCGGATTGATGAAAAGACAGGCGCTCTGATAAGCAGTGTTGTCAAGGCAGGCAGCTTCAGGCCCGGGTTTAAAAAGATAATGCTTCTGCATACACCGCAATGCAGCTTCAGCATGGTACTGCTTTTAGGAATGGGCGCAAAAAAAGAGATTACTTCAGAAAGGCTGCGGCAGGCAGGATCAGCAGCGCTGCGAATGCTCTGCAAACAGAATATCAGCAAGGCCGCGCTTGTCAGCCGCGTGCTTGCCGGCACACCGCTTAAAACAGAATTCCCTGCTGCATATTATTTTGCAGAGGGCGCTCTGCTGGGCAGTTATGAATTCAGCGGATACAAAAAGAAGAAAAACGATTCCAGAAAAATAAAGAGCCTGGATATCATCAGCGCGATGGACAAACGGGCTGTTGCCGAGCTTAAGGCATCTGTTGCCGCATCAATGTTCGCAAGAGATCTTGTGAATACTCCTTCAAATGAGATGACCCCTTCAGCAATGGCTGCTGCTGCAAAGTCTATCAAGGGAGTAAAGGTGAAGACGCTGGATGTAAAAGAAGCGCGCAGGCTCAGCATGAACGCGTACCTGAGTGTAGGCCAGGGCAGTAAAGAGTCTCCAAGATTCATTGTCATTGAATACAAGGGCGGCAAGGGCTCTCCAATTGTGCTGGTGGGCAAGTCAGTCACATTCGACAGCGGCGGCATATCGCTCAAGCCTGTTGACGGTATGGAGAAGATGAAGTATGACATGGCTGGCGGCGCTGCTGTGCTCGGCGCTATGAAAGCAGTATCAGAGTTGAAACTCAAAGTGAATGTTACTGCAATTCTCCCTGCTGTTGAGAATCTTCCTGATGGAGGCGCGTTCAGGCCGGGTGATGTTGTAAGAGCGATAAACGGCTCTTCAATAGAAGTGATCAGCACAGACGCTGAGGGCAGACTTACGCTTGCTGATGCAATAGGATACGCTGTAAAATTTTTAAAGCCGAGGGCTATAGTCGATATAGCTACACTCACAGGCGCATGCGCGATAGCGCTAGGCGCAGAGGCGGCTGCAATGATGGGCAGCGACAATGAACTGATGGACAGGATAAAGAAGGCGTCAGATGATACTTACGAACGCGTATGGCAGATGCCCCTGTTTGATGAATACTCCGAGTATCTACAGAGCGATATCGCTGATATAAAAAACTCAGGCAGCAGGACAGGTTCATTGATGGCTTCAGCTGCATTTCTGAAGGAGTTTGCAGGCTCTGCTCCGTGGGCGCATCTCGACATAGCAGGCACTGCATGGAGCGACAAGGAGAGGCCTTATTCTCCGAGGGGCGCTACAGGTATGGGAGCGAGACTGCTGCTCAGATTAGTGAGGGACTTTAACAAGTAATGTTGTTTTTAGCTGTATTTCTGTTTTTGTTTGTGTTGCCGTCGTCAGCATTTGCATGGGGGCCGCTCACCCATGTGTATATGTCGAGCCAGATACTCGATCTGCTGGTTTTTTTGCCGCCTGCTGTTGCTGCGCTGCTCAGAAAATATTCGCAGGATTTCATATACGGCAGCATTATGGCTGACATGATATTCGGCAAGAAGTATCTTCCTGAGAGCAAGCGGGGCCATGACTGGAAGACTGGATTCAGGTTTCTTGAAGGGGCGCATAAGGGCTCTGAAAAGGCATTCATATACGGGTACCTCTGCCATCTTGCCGCAGACACTGTGGCGCATGAAACGCTTACAGGCGACAAGCAGGACATTGGCCACACCTGGGCTGAGATGAAGGTGGACAGCATGATCGACAAGGCCTACTGGCGCAGATCGGTTACAATAAGCAGAATAGTGCAGAGGAGAAATGACAAGTTTCTTGAGACATCTCTTGAGAGTTTTTTGTTTTCGCAAAAGACGAACAAGAGGATTTACAAGAGCATGGTATTTCTCTCGTTTCTTAACAAAAAAAGAGAACGCGGGCTTAATATGAGACAAATAGCAAAACTACAAAAGGAATCAGTGGCAAGGATGCTCGATCTGCTGCAAAACGGAAAGGATGCCCAGGTTGCGAGCATGAATCCTATGGGCGGAAAGAGGGTGAAGCATGTTCGATAAAAATTATCTGCTTCCTGACGCAGCGCTTCAAAAGGTGCTGGATGCGCTGGGAACAGTTGAGCCTGCAACAGAAAGGCTCGGCCTTGAAGATGTCTTTGGCAGAGTACTGGCACAGGAGATTTTTTCTGCGGAAGATTTGCCGGGCTTTGACCGCTCAACTGTTGATGGCTATGCAGTAAACTCGGCTGACACATTCGGCGCAAGGGAAACAATGCCTGCGTATCTTCAACTCAAGCACGAGATAATGATGGGTGAAGAACCGCTCTTTGCTCTTGAAAAAGGCGCTGCCGCAAAGATACCGACAGGCGGAATGCTGCCGCTAGGAGCAGACTCTGTTGTCATGCTCGAGCATGTGCAGCAGGCAGCAGGCGGACTCATTGAGGTGCTGCATTCTGTAGCGCCGTTTGAGAACGTTATAAGGAAGGGCGATGACATAGCTGCCTCTTCCTTGGTGCTTCAAAAAGGCACAAGACTTAAGCCGCAGGACGTGGGCGCGCTCGCCGGCATAGGCATAACAGAGATAGATGTTTTCAGGCAGCCTGTTGTGTCCATCATATCCACAGGCGATGAGATAGTGCCTGCATCAGAACAGCTCAGGCCCGGCCATGTGCGTGATATAAACTCATATGCACTTGCCGGCCTTATACAGCAGCACGGCGCTATCCCTGCAAGAAGAGGCATATTCAGGGACGAATATGAAACCATAAAGACCGCTGTATCGGATGCGCTGCTTGATTCGGATATGGTGCTCATAACAGGCGGCACATCAGCAGGCACAAAGGATATGGCTTCTGCCATCATCAATGATATAGGCAAGCCTGGAGTTTTGTTTCACGGTGTTTCGCTAAAGCCCGGCAAACCCATGATAGGCGCTGTGGTGAATGGCAAGTCTGTATTCGGTTTGCCAGGGCATCCTGCTGCAACAGTGGTATGCTTCAACATATTCATCAAGCCGATTCTGCATAAGCTGTGCGGTCTTTCCAATGCATCATACGGGGGCAACAGTGTGAGCGCTGTGATGTCAAAATCCATAGCATCTTCAGCAGGCAGAGAGGATCACATCAGAGTCAGTCTTGAAGTGAAGGACGGCGCGCTCCGTGCAACGCCTGTGCTCGGCAAGTCAGGCCTGATCACCACACTCGTAAAGGCTGACGGCATTGTGATTATTCCCAGCACAAAACTCGGACTCGAAGCAGGAGAGAAAGTTACAGTAAGCCTCTTTTAAAAGAACGACATATTCAGGAGCATTTGTTATACTTTATGACCATGATCGAGACCATAAAAAAACTGAACGAAAAGATAAACAGGCCGCTTAATTTTATGGAGGTCTGCGGCACACATACAGTCGCCATATTCAAGCACGGCATCAGATCTGTACTGCCGCAAGGCATAAGGCTGCTCAGTGGGCCGGGATGCCCTGTATGCGTAACATCGATCAAAGATGTTGACAAGGCAATAACCATAGCAAGACAGGATGACGCCATACTCACGACATTCGGTGACATGATGCGCGTGCCCGGCGGAAAGCTCTCGCTCTCTGAGGTGAAGGCTGAAGGCGCTGACATCCGCATCGTATATTCTCCGCTCGACAGCCTGAAGATCGCAAAAGAGAATCCAACAAAAAAGGTGGTATTTTTCGGAGCTGGATTCGAGACAACAACTCCTGCTGCAGCAGGCACGCTTTCTGAGGCTGACAGGCTCGGCATAGATAATTTTTATCTCTATTCAGTACACAAAGTTGTGCCGCCTGCTCTTGAAGTGCTTTTGCAGTCTGATGATGTGAAGATAGACGGGTTCATACTTCCAGGTCATGTCAGCACAATAATCGGCACAAGGCCGTATGATTTCATAGCGCAGAAATACAGCATCCCCTGCGTTGTTACAGGCTTTGACGCGCCTGACATACTCGCTTCAATAGCGATGCTGATGTCACAGACAGCATCCGGTAAGGCATCAGTAGAGATACAGTACAAAAAAGTTGTCAATGAAATCGGCAATCAGACTGCTGTTGGTTTTATAGAAAAATATTTTGAACCCGTTGACGCATACTGGCGCGGCATAGGCGTGCTGCCCGGCAGCGGACTGCGCATACGCGATGAATGGCGCAGAAGGGACGCTGAGGCGTTATTCGACCTCTCCGGAGTGCCTGATTATCCTGAACCAAAGGGCTGCATGTGCGGGCTTGTGCTAAGGGGCGTTAAGCTGCCTTCAGAGTGCAACCTCTTTGGCAAGGCATGCACACCTGAAAGACCGATAGGCGCATGCATGGTGAGTACGGAAGGAAGCTGCGCAGCATACTACAAATACAGAAGCTGAAAATCTTATATAATTCTTATATGCCATTGCAGACATTTAAATAAATAATCAGGGGATGGGTACCTGATTAATAATATCTCAGTGAAACTTAACCAAAGAGGGATGCAATAGGGTTTGAGAAAAATTTAATTGAACTGCCCTCTTTAGCTCTTGTCCACTATAATTCCTTTAATTTCCGAAATGTAATAGTTAATCAGTGAAAATGTTACAAGCAGGATTTGTTAAATATAGTTTTATTAACCTATTGACAATCTTGATGATATTAAACCATTATCTATGTGTAAATGTTAAATGTATAGAATGTTATTTGTTAAATCCGGAGGTGGGTATTGAAAAATAAATCTTCATTCAACCACTATGATTTAAAGCTTGTTGTTCCTGATTTCACTTCACCACTTACTGATCTGATCATTGAGCTTGATTCTCTGCGTCGTAAACATCTGGGCGGTTCAACCTTTCCTGTTATTTTCTTTCAGTTGAAGCATATATTCCATACTCTTGAAAGTATAGGATCGGCACGAATTGAAGGTAATAATACCACGATTCTGGAGTATGTAGAATCCAAGATCACTGATGCTCCAACGTCCAATCAAGGTATCCGCGAAATCGAGAACATGGAGAGGGCCATGTCTTTTATTGATGAGAATGTAAAAGATGTGAAATTCGATCGGTCATTTGTTAGTGAGTTGCATAAAAAGGTAGTGGATGGACTCCTTCTTCTGCCAAAAGGCGAAGGCGATGCCACGCCCGGTCTTTACCGAACAGTGTCTGTCAGTATCAATCGAGCAAATCATCAGCCGCCAGAGCCACTTCTCGTAGATGGCTATATGAATGAGCTGTTCGATTTTATTAATCACAATGATCCTCACAAGTACGATCTGCTAAAGATTGCAATAGTTCATCATCGCTTTTTATGGATACATCCTTTTAGAAATGGCAATGGTCGGACAATTCGTCTTTTTACTTATGCAATGCTTGTAAAAGATGGGTTTAATGTTGATGTAGGCAGAATACTTAATCCTACGGCTGTTTTTTGCAGCAGCCGCAAGAATTACTGTCGTTATCTGTCATTGGCAGATACAGGTCAGGATAAGGGCATATTAAGCTGGTGTGAATATGTGCTAAAGGGACTTAAAGACGAGATCGAAAAAATTGACCATTTGCTGGATTATAAATTTCTTAAAGATGAAATTCTTTTCCCGGCGATCCGGTATTCACATGAGCGGAAATTTATTACGGATATGGAAGCCAAGATTCTAAAGGTCGCTGTAGAGCAGCAAGTAATGCGGGCAGCACACCTTAAGACTATCTTTGAAGGCAAGAAAGCATCTGAGATATCACGAAATATTGGAAGACTGAAAGAAAAAAATATGTTAATGCCAATAAAAAAAGATGAAAGAAAATATGTCATAAGATTCGATAACAACTTTTTATTAAGGGGAATAATCAAGCAGCTTGGAGACAAAGGTTTTCTCCCAATAAAAGATGAAGTTTGAGCAAGATTCTGGCCGAAGGCGATACAGTGCTTAAGCAGGTTGAGGCGAACTGTCAGCTTATCTTGTGCATAAATTTGTTTTTGATGTTGATGATCTCAAGGCTTACAAGAAACAGCATAATTTGACTAAAAATTAGTTAATTGTGCGGGGTTTTTTCTAATTCGTCAGCATGAGCCGCTGTATGGCAGTTGCCTTTCCGGTCTTGTCGTCGGTCTCTATCACAACCGCGCATAGCAGTCCCTTACCGTTTGCTACCTCATATTTCATGGGCATATGGTAGAGGAATCTCTCTATGATCTGGTCTTTTTCTATTCCTATAACTGATGTGTGCGGCCCTGTCATGCCAACATCAGTAATGTATGCTGTGCCGCCGGGCAGTATCTTTTCATCCGCTGTCTGCACATGCGTGTGAGTGCCGACAACAGCGCTCACGAGTCCGTCCATATAGTATCCGAAAGCGACTTTTTCTGATGTTGCTTCAGCATGCAGGTCAATGAATATGGTGTCAGTCTCAGCTTTTAGCCGTTCAGCTTCTGCTTTTGCTGTTCTGAAGGGGCAGTCGAAAAGGTTCATGAATACCCTGCCTGAGACATTAATGACCGCTGCTTTTCTGCCTGATGATGTTTCAACTACCACGCTGCCGTAGCCAGGCGCTCCATGCGGGCCCTGCGGATAGTTGAGGGGTCTGATCACGCGGTTCTCTTTGGACAGATAAGAGACAGCTTCTTTTTTGTCCCATACATGATTGCCTGTTGTGATCACATGAATGCCGAGGTCAAACAGTTCCTGGGCTAAGGATTCTGTTATGCCGAATCCACCTGCTGCGTTCTCTCCATTGGCGATCACGAGATCTATCTTGTACATTGATACAAGATTGGGCAGGAGCTTTTTTATCGCATCCCTGCCCGTCTTGCCTACTATATCGCCCATGAAGAGTGTTTTCATAATCTATTTTGCGTATTCAGTGTGTCTCGATTCGCGTATTACAGTCACTTTTACCTGGCCCGGATAGGTCATCTCTGACTCTATCTTTCTTGCGAGGTCTTTTGATATGAGCGCGCATGCCTCATCCTGCACCTGCTCGGGTTTTACTATTATTCTTATCTCTCTGCCTGCCTGTATGGCATAGCACTTTTCAACGCCTGTGAAAGACATGGCCAGCTCTTCGAGCTTCTCCAGCCTCTTGAGGTAGTTCTCTATGCTCTCTCTTCTTACGCCGGGTCTTGCTGCTGAGAGCGCGTCTCCTGCTGCAACGAGCGCGGACTCAACGCAGTTGAACTCCACTTCGCCGTGGTGGGCGATTATGCCGTTAATAACATATTCATTCTCTCCGTATTTCTTTGCGAGGTTGCCGCCGATCTCCTGATGCGAGCCTTCAACTTCGTGGTCAACTGCCTTGCCTATGTCATGCAGCAGTCCGGCCCTCTTTGCGAGCTTAACATCAACATTGAGCTCTCCTGCCATCATACCGGCAAGGTATGCGACCTCTTTTGAGTGTTGCAGTATGTTCTGACCGTATGATGTGCGGTATCTGAGTCTGCCGATCAGTTTGATAACTTCGGGATGGACTCCGGAGAGGCCCAGGTCGAATACAGCCTTTTCTCCTTCTTCGCGGATTGTGGAATCAACCTCTTTTTTCACCTTTTCTACCAGCTCTTCTATCCTGGCAGGATGTATGCGGCCGTCTGTTATGAGCCTTTCGAGCGATATCCTTGCTATCTCTCTGCGCACAGGGTCGTGGGCTGAAAGTGTGACCAGTTCAGGAGTATCATCGATCATGAGGTCAACGCCTGTTGCTGCTTCAAAGGCGCGGATGTTTCTTCCTTCCCTGCCTATGATCCTGCCTTTCATCTCGTCACCCGGCAGGCTGACCGCTGATACTGTTGCGTCAGCAACATAGTCGCTTGAGTAGCGCTGTATGGCAACGCTGATTATCTCTTTTGCCTTCTTCTCGGCCAGTTCTCTGGCTTCGTCCTCTATCTGTTTGCCGAATTTGGCTGCTTCAAACTTTGTCTCTTCCTCAATGCGTCTGAAAATCTCTTTTTTTGCCTCATCGGAAGATATGCCTGATATCCTTTCGAGTATCTGCATCTGATCCTTGATAAGCTGGCTGTACTGGCTCTCTTTTTCAGTCAACCCCTTTTCACGGTTTGTGCTCTCACGCTCTTTTCTGGAGAGATCCTGCTCTCTTCTTTCAAACTGGTCGAGTTTGCGGTCTATCTGCTCTTCCTTCTGGCGGGTTCTTTTTTCCAGCTGGGTGAGGTCGCGCATCCTCTCGCGTATCTCTTTTTCAGCATCGATCTTTGCCTGGTAAGCCTGATCTTTTGCAGCCACCAGAGCCTCTTTTTTGATGGTCTCTGCCTCGCGTTTGGAGTCTTCGATCATCTTGAGGCGTTCCTGCTCCAGGGCTGCCTTTTTGTTCTTGAGGCTTGCCCTGTATATTACTGAAACAACGATCCCGGATAAGATGCCCAGACTGATTCCGATTACGATGATTACTGCGTCAATGTCCATTCTGTACACACCTCCTCTATGTCTATATAACCGGTGTGATGGCAGCAATGCTTGAGACAAACGTGAACAAAGCTTGCTTGGGCAGGCAACTTGCGGAAAGCATTATGAATTGTAAAAAGACTGTTAGAACAAAAGCCCGGGATTCTCTGCTCCGGGACTGATCGCGTCAGATCGCATCTGCTTGATTATCAAGTCTTCTATTCTTATTTCTATAGTCTTTTTCAATTCCAGTTTTCCTGTATAAATCTTTTCTCTTTATTGTAGCTGCCCTAACCATTACTAACGGTTACGGAAAGATGATAAACCTTTTTGCGTTTTATCATCTTTCACTAACAGTTAATCAAGTAATCCGCCCTGCCGTGCTGATGGAAGTCAGATCCCTGTTTAAACAGGTGGGTGCCTCCTGAACCTCTTGGGCTTTCTCCTGACATCGGAGACCTGCACACCGAATGTCCAAATCTGGCTCCCAAAATATCCAACTTGCCGGATCAAACCATTCCACCTGTCACGGACAGGGCAGAAAGTCGAGCAAGATGCTATATATTTATAGCAGAAAGCAACCTAAACTGGCAATAACTAAATGTTTTGGCACAAACCGGATGAGCCGCTGTATAATGTCCACATGGAAAAGATCATACTCAAAAAGAACCCCCGCATATTATCCGGTCATCTCTGGATATTCTCCAATGAGCTGCCTGTAAGTCCAAAGCAGTTTGAGCCGGGTAGTCTGGTAGAAGTGTCTGATAAAAAAGGTGAATTCATCGGGATTGGATACGTCAACCCTGTATCGCTCATAGCTGTAAGGCTGCTCACCAGGCAGAAGGAGCAGATTGACAGGCGGTTTTTCAGAGACCGCGTGCTTCAGGCCCTTGAGCGCAGGAAACGATACTGTCCTGGCGCTGACTCATTCAGGGCTGTATACAGTGAGGCAGACCATCTGCCCGGGCTGATAGTTGACAAGTACAACAAATGCCTGGCAGTACAGCTTCTGACTCTCGGCATGGAAAGGTTCAGGGAGGCCATTCTGGATGTGCTTGATGAGGTATTCAGTCCGGAGATTATTGTTTTGCGAAACGACAGCCAGTCAAGGCATCTTGAAGGGCTTGAACTGCACAAAGAATTACTCAAGGGCGAACTCCCGCCCCTGCCGCGCATAAAAGAGGGCGTGGTGGAGCTTGAGATTGACCCAATGTCAGGCCAGAAGACAGGCTTTTTCCTTGATCAAAGAGAAAACAGGATTGCGCTGGCCGGGCTTGTACCTGAAGGAGCAAGGGGCCTTGATCTCTTCTGTTACTCAGGAGCCTGGGGTCTTCAGCTCGCTGCAAAAGGCGCTTATGTTAAGGGTGTTGATGACTCTGAACATGCCTGTTGTCAGGCTGCCCGTAATGCGGAGATAAATGGGCTTTCCGAACGGACTGAATATCTAAAGGCTGATGTGTTCGACTTTCTCAAGGCAGAGGCAGCATCAGGCGCAAAATATGATTTTGTTGTCCTTGACCCCCCTGCATTTGTTAAAAGCAGGGCAAAGATATCAGAGGCCATGCGCGGGTACCGCAGGATTAATGAACTGGCCATGAGGATTGTCAAAAATGGCGGACTGCTTGCTACGTCGTCCTGCTCACACCATATTGACAGGCCGTCTTTCCTTAACATGCTGCTTTCAGCATCTAACGAGGCTGGCAGGGCTGCCAGTCTTATAGAGTTCAGATCGCAAGGCAAGGATCATCCTGTGCTGTTGCCTATGCCTGAGACAGAATATCTGAAATGCGCTTTTGTTGAGCTGAGCTGAATCTTTGATCAGGGCAGGGCTATTAATAATTTTTATCTTGACATAAGTAAAACTTTTTTGTATCTTAAAAGTGAAGCCTCGTTACCTCCCCTAAGCTGCTGTCCCGTTTATTCGGGCAGCAGTTCTTTTTATTGTGATGTTTCCTTTTAAATCAGTTCCTTAATATTCCTCCTATTTGTGGGCATAGTGTTTATATGTTTTTGGACATGGCCCTTTTGATTTCCGAAGGCGGGCGCGTTATTTGTCCGTGATACCGCGCGCTGACGGATGTTGGAATTGAAGCGCGCTTCAGTTCATTAAGCTGGTTTATAAGGCCGTGGTGTTTTACCTCATCAGCAATCAGCAAAGAAAGAAGATAGCGTGTGGTGAATAGTTCGGCACTCTTATATGCCTGTTCAACCAGTGCGATGGATTCTGATTCTATATCCGCATGCTTGTTCAATATATCTGAAATATCATTTAACTCATCAGGACTGAGGTGAATGGGCTCTTTTAATATGGAGTCAAGGATCATCTGCTGTATAAGCTTGTGTTTTTCAGAATCATGCCTGACCATTTCCATGGTCATTTTAACCAATGCATTGTCTGTTTTATTGATAATCTTCTCTGCGTTTTTTATAGTGTCTTTTTCAAGAGCCTGCATTTTTTTTATGGTTTCCTGAAATTCAACCGACGTATCAATTGGTTTTTTCATGGATAGCTCCTTATGCTATAAATTGGTTGTCAGATTTATACCGAAGGGTAAGGGACTTACTATCAGTATAGCCCGTTTTTTCGGTGCAGCCATTGAAGCAGAGACTAAGATGGATATTCAGGCCTACTGTTCGATCACTTCTTTTAAAACGACCGCATTATCATGCTTCTCATCTTTGGCAGCGAATAAAAGTGTTACTGTCTTTTTTTTCGCTTCTGTCCTGAGTTTTTCCACCAGGCTATGATTATTTTTCAGCTCTTTCTTGTAACGGGTTTTAAACTCCTGCCATTTCAGAGGGTCATGTGAAAACCATTTGCGCAGGTCAGTGCTTGGAGCAATATCCTTTATCCACTCATCAATATGAGCGTCCTGCTTCTTTATTCCACGCGGCCACAGCCTGTCTACCAGTATGCGTTTGCCATCATCAGGCGAGGCTGGTTCATAAACTCTTTTGATTTTTATCATGACCCACCTCCAGGGTTATATTTCAACAAGCTCATATTCCAATGAGCCGAGGCCGAGCCTTACTGCCTCATCTATTGTTGTCATATACGGTTTTTTGTGAATATCGAGCAGGATGTCCTGGCCTGCCTTGACAGCCTGATCCGATGCCAGGGAAGAAGGCAGAGGCGCCTGCTTTCTGATCATGTCTATTGATGCCATCTCAACGGCAACAAGGTCATCAGACACCAGTATGCCGATATCCTGCACAACAGGCACGTCAGCAGCAGGCATGCAGTCGCACTCCGGCTGTATCTCTGTGAGAAAGTTGATATATAGAACCTTGTCTGGCCTGAATGTGCTGAGCACAGCCTTTGCTGCCTCCGGCAGGGATTTAAGAAATATCAGGTCATCACCCGGGAATGTTAGCGCTCCTTCAGGACAGACCCTTGTGCATCTGCCGCACCTCCAGCACCTTTCGCTGTCATATTCAAACCTGGCATCCTTGAACTCTATGCAGTCCAGCGGGCATATCTCAGCGCACTGGTTGCATAATATGCACTTTTCAGAGTCCCATTTGAAAAGGCCCTCGCCAAGGGTGTGCATGGAGCCCCTGCCGCACTTCCATCCGCAGCTGCGGTGCCTGCCGCTTACTCCTCCCATGGCAAGATTCTTTATTGCGCCTGCATAGCCAGCGTTTATATGCCCCTTTACATGTGAGCATACAATCATTGCTGATGCATCGTGTATGACAGATGCAATGGCAACTTCATTGAGTATCTCGCCTGCTTTTATCACTATGTTGTCATTGCCGTAAAGTCCGTCAGCCAGCACAACAGGCGCGCCTACTGAAAGATGGTTTATACCGTTTCTGTTTGCCACTTCAAGATAGTCTAGGCCTTTTATCCTTACAGTGTCTGTGACAAACGGTTTTGCCCCGGAGTTTTTGACTGCATCAGCAATTATCCTCAGGAATACCGGCCTCACTATCCTGTGAGCGCCATCTGATCCGAAATGGGTCTTTACTGCAACCCACTCATCCTTGTCAAAATATTTTTCCTTGATGCTTCCTGCAAGCAGGCTCTCGAGTTTGCCTGGCATGCTGTCGCTGTATCTCCATTTTCTTGCCCTTGCTGATGCAAAAAAGACCTTTGACATTGTCCTTCACCTCATGTGCGGATATTATTGTTTATTTAATTCTGTAGCCAGAGCGCTGATACTGCCGTGTTATAATCAATTTTAACAGAAGAATACCAAAAGGGAGACCTCCTGGCAAGCTATGAAAAAACTCGCGATTCTTTTTTCAACCATAAGCATGTTTTTATCCTTTACAGCATCAGCATACGCTTCAACTGATATTCCCCAATGTCTTGTATCAGTTGTTATTGATCCTGCTGCATCTGCTGTCAGCGGGGTAATGGAATCAAGGGCTGATGCTGCATCAGAACTCAGATTGATCGTTGCGGACCTCTCTGTGCGAAAAGTTCTTGTTGATGACAAGGAGGTTGTATTCGGCATTGATAAAGGCATTTTAAAGGTAGCAGGGCCTGTGCGCGGTATTGTGCGGGTTTATTATTCAGGGGTGTTTATGCCCAAAGACTACCATATAAATGGCAGTTCTATTGGCAAGGAGGGCATATTCCTCTCTGGCGTGTGGCATCCGAGACCTGAGTCATCATGCGTATACAGGTTGAAAGCAGTGCTGCCGGCAGGATACATAGCTGTCTCTGAGGCTGAACATATAAGCCGCACTGAAAAGCCCGGAAATGTTGAGTACGGTTTTGAGTTCAACCACAAGCTCGAAGGGCTTACGCTTGTTGCATCCAGCAGATTCAGTGTGCTGAAGGATGCTGTCGGAGATACAGAGCTGTACGCATATTTTTTTAAAGAGGATGAGGGCCTTGCAAAGGATTACCTGCAAAAGGTCAAACAATATATTTCAATGTATGAAAAACTGATAGGCAAATTTCCATATAAAAGATTCTCTGTTGTCGAGAACTTTCTGCCAACAGGCTATGCAATGCCGACATACACTCTTCTTGGCAGAGATGTTGTGAGGCTGCCTTTCATCATCAACACATCCCTTGGCCATGAAGTGCTGCACCAGTGGTTCGGCAATTACGTGCAGCCTGATTATGACAAAGGCAACTGGTCAGAGGGATTGGCAACCTATCTTGCTGACCATCTTTATGAAGAGCAGGCAGGCAAAGGCTCGGAATACAGAAAGGGAATGTTGACTGACATCCGCTCTTATGATCCTGAGGGCAAGGCAGGCACTGTGCGCCAGTTCAGATACGCGCAGGACAGGGCATCAAGGGCAGCAGGATACAGCAGGGCTGCGATGATATTTCATATGCTCAGGAAAGAGCTCGGTGATGATAAGTTCTACTCAGCGCTCAGAAATTTCATTTCAGCAAACAGAGACAAAAAGGCTTCGTGGGAAGATATAAGATCAGCATTCGAGAAGGCTGCATCAAAAGACATGTCAGTCTTCTTCAGCCAGTGGCTTGATGCAAAAGCGCTGCCTGTGTTCAGCTTCGGCAATCCTGTGGTCAGATACATCAAAGGGCAATACAATATAGAGTTCGACCTGGTGCAGACAGGCAGGCCATTCAGGTTAAGGCTGCCGGTTGCGTTTCATACGTCATCAGGCGTGAAGCGCCACACCTTCAGAGTCAACGGCAAGATTACCAGGATAGGCATTACACTGGATCAGATACCTGACAGGATTGTTGTTGATGACAGCTATGACCTTTTGAGGGCATTGTCTGCTGACGAGACCCCGCCGCTGCTGTCAGCATACCTCGGAGCAAAAAAGGTGATAGTGGCTCTGCCGCAAAAAAATATTGAAGCATACAATGATGTGGTTGATTACTATAAAAATGCAGGCGCTGTTGTAAAGCCTGCTTCAGATATCAGCGGCAATGATCTTGTATCCGGCTCTGTTGTTGTGCTGGACAGCTCAAACAGATACGCTTCGATGTTCAACAGCAAGGAGGCTCAGGCAGGTTTTTATGTCAAGGCAATAAAGAATCCTTACAACAATTCAGATGTTATGGTATACATTAATGCTGTCAAACGTCAGGAGGCTGAGGCAGCATTCAGAAAAATACAGCACTACGGGAAATACAGTGAGCTTGCGTTTTCAGCAGGCAAAAATATCCTTAAAACAACAACAGCAGCAGTAAATGGGATCGAGCTCATGATAAAGTCAGACAAAAATGCAGTGCCCCTGGCCTCAGTAACATCGATCAGGGATATGGCAATACAGAGCAAGGACAAAAAGATCATATATGTTGGTGAGGAGCACAACAACTTTTCACACCACCTTGCTCAGCTCGATGTGATAAGGACGCTGCATGAGCAGGGCAAAAAAGTCGCAATAGGCATGGAGATGTTCTACAGGTCTTCGCAGGCGGCGCTCGATGGGTACACATCAGGCGCGATTGATGAGCGGGAATTTCTTAAAAGATCAGGCTACTTCAGGCAGTGGGGATTTGACTACTCACTCTACAAGCCCATCCTCGATTTCGCGCGGCTCAACAAGCTGCCCGTTGTCGCACTCAATATAACTAGAAAGATAGTGGGCAAGGTCGGCGAATCAGGCATCAGCTCTCTCACTGAGGAGGAAAAGGCGCAACTTCCGAAGCAGATGGACTACAGCGATGAGGATTACAGGGCAAGGCTTGTTGCTGTGCTGGAGACACATAGCGGCGCGGGCAGAAGGAATTTTGAAAATTTCTTCCAGGCGCAGGTGCTATGGGACGAGTATATGGCAGAGTCAGTGGATATCTTCATGAAGAAAAATCCTGAGCGCACTATGGTTGTTGTCGCAGGAGGAGGTCATCTCAGCTACGGCTCCGGAATACCGAAGCGCGCTTACAGGAGAAACAGTCTGCCATATGCCATAATATTGAATGGCGACAACATGGCGCCCGGCATTGCGGACTACATAGTCATGCCTGACAGCGCTGAATACCAGAAGAGTCCGCGCATGATGGTGATTCTCAAGGAGACGGATAAGGGGCTGGTGATAACAGGCTTCCCTGAGGGCAGTTCAGCTCAGGAAGCTGGCCTAGAAGAGGGCGATCTGATACTCGAAGCAGGCGGACGTGCTGTCAAGGATATGGAAGGCCTGAGGATCGAGCTTTTTTTCAGATCAGCAGGAGAGAAGATAACAATATCGGTTTTGAGAAAGAGATTTCTTTTTGGAGACGCACGGAAAGAGTTTGAGGTGCTGCTCAGGTAGTTCATTTGATATCCGAGTGAAAGAGGAGGCGTCAATGAAAAAATCAGCATTGGTTGTTGTGATCGCGGCAGCGGCATTGTTCTGTTTTTCTCAGACACTTTTGTCTGAGGACAAGAAGCCTGCAACAGGCGAGGAGCTCTTCAATAAATTATGCTCTGCTTGCCATCCGAATGGAGGCAATGTATTCAAGGCCAACAAAACGCTCTCAAAGGCCGACATGCAGGCCAATAATGTGAAGACCGCAGCTGACATCGTTAACCTTATGAGAAATCCAGGTCCGTTCATGGCAAAGTTTGACAAGGAAACAATATCAGACAAGGACGCCATGATGATAGCTGAGTTTGTGCTCCAGAAATACAACAAGTAAAGAACAGGGAAGAGAAAATAGCAACAGTATACGGAAACATATCAGGCCTTAAAAAAGGTATTCTCCACTCTCTCGAAAAGATATACAGGAGAAAGATACCTGCTGATAGGCTCGTCTCCCAGGAGCTTGCCCGTTACATGACCGGACTCTCTCTGGAGATGAACAGGCAGATAGGCATACTTGCCGCAAGGGGCGGGGTTGTTACCCATGTCATTGTCGGCGACGCAAAGAGTGTGTTCATACCTGAACTCGACAAATACCCCCTGGGCAGGAGACCGCTCAGGGGGTTGAGATTCATCCATACCCACCTTAAAAAGGATGAAGCCCTCAGCGCAGAAGATATAACAGACCTCTCTCTGCTGCGATTCGACATGCTGGCCGCGATAACAGTTGCAGGGGACGGCTCTCCCTACAAGATACACGCTGCCCATCTTATGCCTGCGGGAAACGAAAAGAAGTATGAGATCGAGTCGCAGGTATTTTATAACTATGATCTGGACTTCAGGAATTTTATAGAGAATCTCGAATCAGAGATGGATCGCATGCTTGTGCTTGACCGTAAGGATACACGCGAGGCAGCCATACTCGTCAGCGCGTCCACAAGGCCGAAGTATGAGATGGAAGACTCGATTGAAGAGCTCAAGGAGCTGTGTGAATCCAGCGATGTAAGAGTGCTCGACGCAGTGGTTCAAAAGATAAGGGAAGTGAATCCCCGGTTTCTGCTCGGCGAGGGCAAGCTCAAGGAGATAATCATAACAGCCATGGAAAAGGGCGCAACCATGCTGGTCTTTGACCAGGACCTTTTGCCGTCACAGGTGAGCGCCATATCATCCACAACAGAGCTGAAGGTAATAGACAGGTCTCAGCTCATTCTCGACATATTCGCCCGAAGGGCTCACACAAAAGACGGCAAGGTGCAGGTGGAGCTGGCGCAGCTCAAATACACGCTGCCCAGGCTGATGGGCAAGGGAACAGCCATGTCACGGCTTATGGGCGGCATAGGCGGCAGGGGTCCTGGAGAGACAAAGCTCGAGACAGACAGACGGCGTATAAGGGACAGGATCAGCCATCTTGAGCGTGAGATGAAGACCCTCGCTGAAGCCAGGCGACAGCGCAAGCAAAGGCGTGTTGACAGGGGCATACCCATAGTCTCCATTGTGGGCTACACAAACGCCGGCAAGTCCACACTGCTGAATGCTCTCACAAAAAGCAGCACAGTGGTTGAAGACAAGCTTTTTGCAACCCTCGACACAGCAAGCAGGAGGCTCAGGTTTCCAAAAGAGCGCGAAGTGATCATAACAGATACGGTAGGGTTTATAAGGGACCTGCCCAAAGACCTTGTTGCAGCATTCAGGTCAACGCTTGATGAGCTTGAAGATGCTGATTTGCTGCTGCATGTAGTGGATGCATCCAATCCGAGGTTTGAGCAGCATATGGAGTCTGTGAGGCTGATTCTGGATGATATAGGGCTTTCTGAAAAGCCGCGGCTCCTGGTATTCAACAAATCTGATCTCGTTTCAGATGATGAGATGCAGAACATATTATCAAGATACGGCGGAACAGCAGTATCTGCGCTTAAGCCCGGCACATTCTCAGCAATGCTGCTCGACATAGAGAACTCTATCTGGAAATCATCCTGAGTCAATCTGTATAATACCTTTTATGGAATTTACACCCAAATGGATAGCGTGGGAAATAACCCGCAGATGCAATCTCAGATGTGTTCATTGCAGATCATCCTCAGAGATGATCATAAACGAGCATCCTGACTTCCCGACTGAAGAGGCATTCAGGGTTCTTGATGACATATCATCATACGCAAAACCTGTTATTGTGCTTTCAGGCGGAGAGCCGCTTTTGCGAAAGGATGTTTTTGAGATAGCAAAATACGGCACTGACAAGGGCCTGAGGATGTGTCTTGCAACAAACGGAGTGCTCGTAAATGACGAGGTGTGCGAAAAGCTGAAGGCATCAGGCATAAGGATAGTGTCGCTCAGCCTTGACGGCTCAACCGAAGCGGTGCATGACAACTTCAGGAACCAGGAAGGCGCTTTCAAAGGCACTCTCAATGCTGCTGCGCTCTTTAAAAAACATGGCATAGAGTTCATAATCAACTCCTCATTCACAAAAAGGAACCAGGAGGAGATTCCAAAAGTATACAAGCTCGCAAAGCAGATCGGCGCAACCGCCTGGTACATGTTTATGATCGTGCCTACAGGCAGAGGCGAAGAAATAATGAACGAGCTGATCTCAAAAGAGGATTACGAGGAGATACTCGACTGGCACTACAGGATGGAGAAAGAGGAGAACGACATCCTTGTGAGGCCGACCTGCGCTCCTCACTACTACAGGATAGTGCTCCAGAAGGCAAAGGAAGATGGAGAAAAGTTCGAACGCCGCACCCTTAAGTTTTCAACCGGCGGTTCAAAGGGCTGCATAGCAGGACAGGTTATCTGCCTGATTGATGTTGACGGAAACGTGCTGCCCTGCAGCTACTTCCCTCTGTCAGCAGGCAATGTGAGGGAAAAGTCTTTTAGGGAAATATGGGAGAACTCGAAGCTCTTCCAGGACATGCGCGACTTCAAAAAGTACAAGAGCAGGTGCGGATCATGCGAATACATAAATGTGTGCGGCGGATGCAGGGCTCGCGCATACGCCATGACAGGCGACTATCTTGAGGAAGAGCCGTTTTGCAATCATATGCCGATGAAGATCAAAAGGGCTAACGCTTCCTGAGCCTGCACTGAATTTTTTTCGATCCATTCATCAGCTGGATTTGTTATAAACGCTACGGAGGGGACATGAACGATACATTTTTAAAGGCATGCAGGGGAGAAAAGACCGACTACACGCCTGTATGGATAATGAGGCAGGCAGGCCGTTATCTGCCTGAGTACCAGAAGGTGCGCAGCAAGGTCGACTTTCTGACTCTCTGCAAGACCCCGGAGCTTGCTGCTGAAGTTACTCTTCAGCCCGTTGATATACTCAAGGTTGATGCAGCAATCCTCTTTTCAGACATACTTGTGCCGGTTGAAGCAATCGGCATGAAGCTTGAGTTTTCAGAGTCAAAAGGCCCAATACTTTATGATCCTGTAAGGGACAGTATCGGCGTATCGAGGCTCAGGACCCTTGACCCTGAAGAGGATGTGCCGTTTGTGATGGATACCATAAAGCTGCTGAAGCAGGGCCTCAAGGTTCCGCTCATCGGTTTTTCAGGAGCGCCGTTTACTCTTGCGACATATATGATAGAGGGCGGCAGTTCGAGAAACTATGTGAACACAAAGAGGATGATGTACAGCGAGCCTGAGCTGTTCCACAGGCTGATGGACAAGATAACAGATTGCGTTATCAGCTACCTCAAAGCTCAGATAGATGCAGGAGTTGATGCTGTGCAGGTGTTTGACTCATGGGCCGGCATACTGTCGCCTTCTGACTTTGACGAGTTCGCGCTCAAGTACGTACAAAAAATAATATCATCCCTCAAACCAGGGCTTCCAAAGATATATTTTGCCTTTAATGGCAGCGCCATGCTTAACCATGTTCAGAAATCCGGTGCTGATGTGCTGGGCATTGACTGGAGAATAGATATGAGCGATGCCATCAATACGCTCGGTCCGGATGCAAAGGTGCAGGGCAATCTCGATCCGTGTACACTCTTCGGCACAAAGGATGTTATAGCAAGAAAAGCTGCTGAGGTGGTGAAGAAGGGCATGGCAGCAAAAGGCCACATCTTCAATCTCGGCCACGGCATACTGCCGGAGACTCCTGTAGACAACGCCAAAGCTCTGGTGCAGACAGTGCATGAAGTGAGTTCAAAGGAGAGGTAGATGCTCAGGCTCGGAGTGCTTGCATCAGGCAGGGGGTCAAACTTTCAGGCGATAATAGATGCGATAGGGTCAGGCAGGCTCAACGCAAAGATCGAGCTGCTCATTGTCGACAAGGCCAATGCCTATGCTGTTCAGAGGGCAAACAAACACTCGATAGATCATGTTTTTATCAATCCGAAGGACTTCAGTTCAAAGGACGATTTTTTTATAGCTATAAGGGACGAGCTACAGAAGCGCGGGGTCGAGCTGGTGATACTGGCCGGCTTCATGAGAGTTGTTCAGAAGCCGTTCATTGATGCGTACGCAAACAGGATAATGAACATACACCCTGCTTTGCTGCCTTCATTTCCAGGTCTGCACGGACAGAGGCAGGCTGTTGAACATGGAGTAAAGATAAGCGGCTGCACAGTACACTTTGTTGATGAGGGCATGGACACAGGCCCGATAATAATACAGGCAGCTGTGCCTGTATGCTCTGAAGATACAGAAGAGTCGCTTGCTGCCAGAATACTTCTGCAGGAGCACAGGATATATCCGGAGGCAATCAGACTCTATTCCGAAGGCAGGCTAAAGGTGGAAGGCAGAAAGGTGATCATCTCTTCTCCCACTGATGAGGGCTGCTGCATCATCAATCCCCTGCTCGGCTGATCAAACCATATCATGCGAATAACAGGCGGCAATGCAAAAGGCAGGCAGGTCGGCGCAAAAAAGGCCTTTGCAAAATCAGAAGGCGGTCATGACCTCAGGCCCACACCCGCAAAAGTCAGAAAAGCGATATTCGATATACTTGGACAGCGCATAGAGGGCGCGAGGTTTTTAGATCTGTATTCAGGCACAGGCGCTGTCGGCATTGAGGCGCTCAGCAGAGGCGCAGACAATGTCGTGTTTGTTGAAGAGGATGACAAAAGAGCAAGTCTGATATCAAAATACCTATCATCATTCAGCCTTAATCTGAGCGCAAGGGTGATCAGTTCAAAAGCAGAGAGATTCCTCAGCATGGGCAGCGGCCCTGCGGATGCTGGTGGATTCGATATAATATTCATGGATCCGCCTTACTCTTTTGATGAATGGGACAGGGTGTTTGATCTGCTCTGCTCAGGAGGGCTGCTTTCAGAAAGAGGAGTTGTTATTGCAGAACATTCTTCAAGAAGAGCCATGCCTGATGAAAAGGCATGGCTCAGGCTGAAGAAAAGATATAAATACGGCGATACTTCGCTCAGCCTTTATACTAAAATTGATCCAACGGAGGAGTAACATGAAGCTTGGCATATATCCAGGCACATTTGATCCATTCACAAACGGCCATCTTGATCTGGTGGTGCGCGGCATAAGGATATTTGATGAGCTGGTGATAGCTGTTGCGCCCAGCACCAATAAAAAACCGCTTTTCACTCTTGAGGAGCGCATAGCGCTTATCAAGGAGTCTGTGGCTGACCTTAAAAATGTGCGCGTGGACATATTCAGCAGCCTGCTTGTTGATTACGTGAAAGGCAAGGGCGGCACAGCGATACTAAGGGGACTGAGGGCTGTATCCGACTTTGAGTATGAATTGCAGATTGCATTGATGAACAGGCGGCTCGACCATGACAGCGAGACGGTTTTTATGATGCCTTCTGAAGAGTACTCTTTTCTTTCATCCACGATAGTCAAGGAAGTTGCATCATTCGGAGGTTCTGTTTCAGGACTTGTTCCGCCTCCTGTGGAAAAGGCGCTGAGGGAAAAATACGGAAAATAAAAATAACCTGGTGAAAATAGAGGGAAGGCAGGCGTAGCCTGCCTTCCCTCTATTGTTTTTAAATCTCTCCGAGTTTCTTTGCCAGATGTTTTGTCTTCTCCAGCAGTGTCTCGACTTCCTCAAGGCCCTTGTCCCAGAACCGCTTGTCGCGTATGTCAATGCCGAGGTTTCTGAAAATGTTTGCAGGAGACTCTGATGCGCCTGCTGAGAGAAAATCCTTAACCTTGTTTATGAACTCCCTGTCAGCCTTTACAGACCTCTGAAGCGATTTTGAAACAAGAAGCCCGCTTGCGTAAGAGTAGACATAGAAGAAGTATCTGATATGGCTCCAGTATATCCACCAGTTTTCGCAGCCTTCTGACTGTTCAACATATCTGCCCATATAGGACTGCATATGTTTTTTGAATATCCTGCCTATCTCTTTTTTTGAGAGATAGTTCTGCGCTCTGAACTCCTTGTGCAGCTCTGCCTCGAAGTTGTAGAGCGCAATCTGTCTGAATATGGTCGAGACATCATCATTCAGCTTGCGCATCATTACCGAGAGCTTTGTGCGGTCATCAGCTCCTTTTATTATGTCATCAAGAACAAAGTCCTCCATAAAAGTGCTCGCTACTTCAGCAGTGCATGTGGGCGACTCGAATGTGAGTGCGTTCTGCTTTTTGCGCATCAGCTCGTTATTGATGCCGTGGCCGGTTTCATGCGCAAGGGTGAGCACATCTGCCAGCTTGTCAGTATGGTTGAGCATTATGTATGTCGGTTGGCTCAGGAGCTGGTGTATGCAGAAGGCTCCGCCTGCCTTGCCTTTTTTTGGGTAAACGTCAATGCAGCCGCTGGTCACAAAGTTGTCGAATATGCTTCCGAACTCAGGATCGAGTTCAGTAAGCACCCTGCTGACGAGCTTTACTGAATCAGGATACGAGAACTTCGCATCTATCCTGCCATATTCAACTCCGCGTTCGTGGTAGGCCAGCTTTTTTACCTTCATGAGTTTTGCCTTCAGCTTATAGTACTCGGCAGGGATGTGAAACTTCTCAGTGACTGAACTGACAAGCATGTCCACAACCGGGGTTTCTATGTCATCGCTTATGTGGCGCAGCGTGTCAGGCCGTTCAGAGCCGCGCAGTTCATCATCAGTCTTTTTAAACCATAGTATGGAATTAAGCTCATACTCGGCAGTGTCAGAATGCTTCTCCAGTATCTCATTGACCGCCTCTGCTGCCGAGTCCCGCACTCTTTTTTTGGGGCTGTTCAGCAGGCTGGTCAGCTCGGAAAAGTTTTTGATCGATTTTCCGCCTTCTTCAACATGCACATTGCGTTCTTCTTTTGAGAGGAATTCCGAAGTCATCCTTATCCAGTTTGCGTAAGAGGTGGGAGAGGTGAGGTTTAGGATCTTCTCCTCATTATCAGAGAGCAGGTATTTCGCGCGCGCGAATATGCGGTTAAGAAAGTGCCTGTATTTGGCAAGACATCCGCACTCAAGAAAAGCCTTTTGCTGTTTTGCAGGTATCTTTGCTAGCTGCAGCTCGAAAAAGCGTATCTCGTTCTCTATTGCTCTTGCGCTCGCCTCTGCCATGTTGAGTTTTGCCTTTATCAACGGCGATGTCTGGTCCTGCTGAGATCTGAGCAAAAAATAGTAGCCCACATTCCCGTCAATGCCGTAATTGCGCTTCAGGTTTTCGTATTCATCGAGCGCCTGTCTGAGCGCTTCAGGCTCTTGTAGCCAGTCGCACCTGTCTTTCCATTTTCTGATGAACTTTGAATTTTTGTCCCTGATGAGTTTAAGTTCGAGTTCTATCTTCGGGTCATTGTCATTTTCAAAAAGAGGCTTGAGGTTCCATACCTTGCGTATCCCGTTTGTTTTGTTCATACAACTTTCTCCTTTGCGATCAGAAGATCACCTGCATGACTGTGTCGATTTTTTTGAGGGCCTTGATTACAGCCCCTGCTTCAGCAGGCTTTATATCCCTGGGATTGATTGATGACACAAGAGCATCAACAGAGTCAAAGGCTGATTTCATGTCAATGTCATTGTCCATGTGTTTTGTGAATTCCGCTGTTATCATTTCAGCTTTGTCGTATCTTGTAAACCCTGCTGCTGATTTGCTGATTTCCTTTACCCTCTTTCTGAATGCGCTGATCTTTTTTGCAGCTTTCTGCATGTTTGCTGATGAGAAGTTAAGCCTCTTTCTGTAGTGGCTGTAGATGAGGAAGAACCTTGCCTCAGCAGCTGAGAATCCCTCCCTGATCAGATCGTCAGTGTAAAGTATGTTGCCCTTGCTCTTTGACATCTTGCTGCCGTTTACATAAAGATGCATGCAGTGCATCCAGTATTTCGACATTTTGTACGGACGGATGGATTCGAGTATGGCCATATTGTAGTCATGGTGCCTGTAGAGATTGTCAATTCCGCCGCAGTATATGGAGAGCGTTTCATTGAAATACGGGGTTATCATGCTAGGGTCCTGCACATTCCACGATGGCCTGCCCATGCCCAGCTCCGTATCCCATGAAGCAGCATCCCCTTTTCTGTAGCCGTGCCAGAGTATGAAGTCTCCGAGATTCCATTGTATGCCCGGGTATGTGTCCTTGTGAAAGCGTTTTTTCTTCTTCGGCCATTTTGACATATCCAGTCCGAACAGCCTGCCGAACCCCTTATATTTTAGAGGATCAAAATATATATTGCCTCCATGTCTGTAGGCAATTTTCTTGCGGAGGAGTTCGCTGATAATGCGCGCAGCTTCATTCACATGTTCAGATGCCAGTGGAAAACAATCAGGTGTTTTGAGACGGAGCATCTTCATGTCATTATGAAATATTTTTATGTTGGACTCTGTAAGCTTCTTTACCGATAATCCTCTTTTTGATGCCTCCGTTATTGCTTTGTCCTCGATATCAGTGTAGTTCATGCATCTGGTAACACTGTAGCCTGAAAATTCAAGATGCCGGAGCACTATATCTTCGAACAGGAATGTCCTGAAGTTGCCTATGTGAGATCTCTGGTAGACTGAGGGCCCGCATGTGAAGATAGTGACCCTTTTTTTTGATGCGGGCGAGAACTTTTCGATCCTGCGTGACAGGGTGTTATAAATTTTCAGCATGTTAGGCTCCTGTGGTAATCTGCTGCTTCAGCATAAGAAGTAGAGTCAAAACCTGATATGCTTCCATCCGCCTTTTTTGAATCTTATACCCATTAGTATACCCTGAATCGTCATTGAAGTGATCATGCCTATCCATGCCCCGAGCGCGCCGAGGCCTGCTGTTATGGCCAGCAGATATGCAAGTGGCAGCCTCACCAGCCACATGCCTGCAAACACATTCATCATCACGCCTTTTGTGTCTCCGGCTCCCTGCAGCGCGCCGCCTAGTATCACGCTCATGGCCATGAAGGGTTCAACAAGCATGTTCAGTCTGAGGTATCTTGCAGTCTCAAATGCAACATCAGGATTGTCTGTCACCAGGCCTGCAAGCGTGCCGGCAAATATGAATATCACTGCTGATGCAGCGCTTATAACTCCGATACCTGCAAACATTATCTTCCACGCGAGCTTTTCAGCCCTTGCAGGGTTGCCTGCACCGAGGTTCTGGCCTATGAGAACGGATGCTGCCATGTTCAGTGCAAAGGCCGGCAGATAAATTACCGCCTCTATTCTGAGGCCGTTTGTTAGCGAGGCCAGCGCGGTTACGCTCTTGTCGCCGAGCGCTGAGAGTATGTTGTAAAGGAGTATGTTTGCAGAGTTCCATGTGAGTTGAAGCAGCACAGCAGGCCAGCCGATTATCACTATTCTGCGTATTGTCTCAAGAGATACCCTGCTGCCTGTTGAAAATATGTGCCTCCAGAGCGTGGAGCTGTACATTAATATCAGTGAAAGAATCAGTCCGACCGTGAAGGCCAGGGCTGTTGCCAATGCAATGCCAATATAGCCCAGCGCAGGCAGAGGCCCGAAGCCGAATACCAGTGCAAAGTCACCTGCAGCGGTCAGCACGCTGACTATGCCCATTATGATAAGCACTTTTTTCATCTCAGCGCCTGCCCTGAATATGGCGGTTGCGATTATCAGCAGGTAATTCGGTGCGAGGGCTATCGCGAATATTGTAAGAAAGCTTGCAGCAGCGTCATGCAGGTGAGGGGGTATGCCTGAGATGCTTATCACAAAATCAGCGGAGATATAACCCAGTGCGCCAAGTACAATGGCTATGAACGTACCGAACAGCAGAGACTGCCTTGCTGTATTTACCGCTGATGAGTAGTCCTTCGCGCCTATAGCCCTTGAGATGAGCACGAGTGTGCCGATGCTGATGGCATTTGCAGCTATGACTATGAAGAAGTATATCTGGCTTACATATCCTACTGCTGCCTGGATGTCAGGGCCGAGAAAGCCGGCAACATAGATATCTATGAAGCCCACGCCAAAGTTCATCAGCATGACTATGAACATGGGCCATGACATGTGCCAGATGTTTGACCAGAGGCTGCCGCTCGTTATGTCGGGCGCAGAGGAGGCGCTGCTCATTGCAGGACTTTCTGCGGATGGAGCCGGGTGGGGCGCTGCTGAAGATTCTCTGTTTTGTTCTATTTCAGGAACCCCTGTATGATCGCATTAACAGCATCATCGTAGCTCATGCCGAGACACATCAGTTTGAGCAGCTGGTCGTCAGCTATCTTGCCTATGGATGCCTCATGCGTCAGCTCTGCATCAGGATGCAGGGCCTTGAGAGAAGGTATTGTCTCGTTCATGCCGTTGTCCATTATTATGGCATCGCATTCGATGTGGCCGAAGCATTTGGCGCGGGCCTCCATAAGCGCGTTGAATATCTGGCGCGAATCTCCCTTTATGACAGAGCGCGATACCATGTTTGCCCTGCTGCCGCTTCCTTTAAGCAGTATTGTGTTGGATGATACAGCATGCTGGTCACTTTCAGTAAGCACATGCTCGGTTATCAGGATCACAGAGCCTGCTGACAGTTCAGCCTCATTCACTCTCTTGGTGTTGTCAACTCCGCCGATCTGTGACAGCTCCATCTCTGCTGATGCTCCCTCTTCTAGAAAGACCTTTGTTGTGGGATTGAGTATCCTTTTGCCTTTGCCGGGGCCTGTTGCGTAGTGCTTCTCAACATACTTCATCCTTGCGTTTCTGCCTATCCTGAAGCTGTGTATGCCTTCGTGTCCTTCTGATTCGGCAGAGCCGCAGTGTATTCCGCATCCGGCCACTATCGTGACATCAGAGTCTTCGCCCACAATGAATTCGTTGAACACGATATCATAGAGCCCTGCCTGAGTGAGTATAACCGGTATGTGCACGGACTCATTTTTTGTGCCGGGCTTTATTGTGACTCTTATGCCTTTTGAGCCTTCGAGCGACTCTATGTCTATGTTGGCAGATACATTTCTTGTGAGCAGCTTTCCGTTCTTCCTTATGTTGTAAGCACCTTTTGGTATGGCTTCGAGCCCTGCAACAGTTTTGAGCAGTTCCTTATCTAAAGCATCTATCATTTTCATGCACCTTGCAGTTTTGATCGCATATGCTGAGGTCGCCCAGCAGGGGCAATGCCCCATTAATGTCTCCATCGTAGGCAATTCTGCCTGATTGTATCAGTATCACTGTGTCTGCAGCTTCTAGAAATGTTCTGTTGTGGCTGATGACTATGGTTGTTGTGCCCTGTTCAGCCTGTTCCCTTTTGAGCAGTCTCACCATCGGATCGATTGTCCAGAGGTCTATGCCTGTGTCAGGCTCATCATATATGGCGAGTTTGGGGTTAAGCGCTATTGTTGTGGCCATTTCTATTTTTTTGATCTCTCCTCCGGAGAGTTTGGAGTCAACAGGCTTGTCCAGAAATTCGAATGAGCAGATGCCGATCTTTTCGAGTATCGCCCTGAGCTCTGTTCCGCTGTCCGTGCCGGTTGCGATCTTCAGCAGATCGCGCAGGGTCATGCCCTTGAATCTTGCAGGATGCTGAAACGCGTACGCAATGCCTGCCTTTGCCCGCTCTGTTACGGAAAAGTTTGTTATGTCCGTGCCGTTGAAAATTATGCTCCCTGATGTTGCAGGGTTAATGCCCATTATCAGCTTTGAGAGCGTTGTCTTGCCGCTGCCGTTTGGACCGGTTATTGCATAGAACTTGCCCTGCTCAAATGTGTATGTGAGATTATCGATTATCTGACGGTTGTCAGAGTTGAAACAAAGATCAAACAGTTTAAGCATTTTACCGCCCTGTATTTTTGAATAAGGAGCGCAGCCAGCGGCTGCGCTCCTTATTCAT
>JAJFVG010000139.1 GCA_021371915.1 Nitrospiraceae bacterium | reverse complement strand
GCATCACGGCATAGACAAAAAAAGCCTCGTCTTCGGCAACGGCAGCACAGAGCTTATTTATCTCACTGTAAGGGCCCTCAGGCCAAAGAGGGTGCTGATACCATGCCCGACATTCAATGAATACGAGCGGGCAGTTAGGCTATATGGGTTTCAGCATCCTGAGCGCAGGCCTGATGAGTACCTCAACTTTATGATGCTTGATGAGAGAGACGGATTCGCGATAGACCCTGATGATTTTATCTCCAACATGGCTGGATGCGACATGGCGTTTATCTGCAATCCTAACAATCCGACCGGCAGATTGATAAAGAAGGATGACATGCTCAGGATAACAGAGGCTGCGCGCGCAGCAGGCTGCCTGCTCGTTGTTGACGAGGCGTTTATGGATTATTGCCCTGAGCATACTGTTATGCAGGAAGCGGAGAACAACCCTTTTGTGATTGTGCTCAGGTCATTGACAAAGTATTATGCCATGGCTGGATTGCGAATAGGTTTTGGAGTCTATCCTGAGCAGGATATAAAACATATAAAATCGAACAAGGAGCCGTGGAGCGTCAACACCATTGCCCAGGCTTGCGGAGCAGCTGCTCTTGAAGATGAGGACTATCGCATAGCCACTCTTGATGCGCTCAAAAGACAGAAGGCTGTGCTTGAAGATGGGTTCAACTGGCTCAAGATCAAATGCATCCCTTCTGATGCCAACTACTATCTGATAAAAATGTTTGACGCTCGCAGGGCAGCTTATGAGCTGCGTAAAAAGGGGATACTCGTAAGAACATGCGGAGACTTCAGAGGGATCGACAGCGGGTATCTGCGTGTGGCTGTAAAATCCGTAAAGGACAATTCAAAACTTGTGGAGGAGCTTTCCGTAATATGCGGGGCATGGTTATAGCAGGCACAAACAGCGGATGCGGCAAGACCACAATCACACTGGGCATAATGGCTGCGCTCAGAAAGATGGGACTTGATGTGCAGCCGTTTAAGGCTGGTCCTGATTTCATAGATGCAGGGCTCCACAGACTTGTTACAAACAGGCTGTCCCGCAATCTTGATATCTGGATGTGTGGCTCTGACTATGTGAAAAACTCTTACAGCAAATATTCCGGAAGCGCTGACATTTCTGTTGTCGAGGGAGTGATGGGCATGTTTGATGGCGACAACAGCACAGCTCATCTCGCATCTATGTTGAACCTGCCGGTACTGCTTGTTGTCAATGCTTACGGCATGGCAGAGAGCGCCGGCGCTATGGTCAGCGGATTCGTTGCTGCTGCCTCTGATGCAGGAGCTGATATAGCAGGAGTGATCTTTAATAATGTCGGCTCAGAGCGGCACTATGACAGGGTCAGAAGATCGATCAAGGATACAGAGGCGCTCGGCTTTCTACCGGCTGATATTGATTTTAAGATTCCATCAAGACATCTCGGTCTTGCTGTTGCTGAGGAGAATCCAATAGCCGGTCATTTAATTGAGCGTCTTGCTGATGCTGTTCATAAGAGCATAAATATAGAAAAAATACTTGGCATTGCCGGAACTGTCAGCCTTCCGCTTCATTCTCAGCAAGCTGCTATCACTACTCCAGAATGCGGCGCAGCAAAAAAAATAGCGGTCGCATATGACAGGGCATTCTGCTTTTATTACGAGGACAATCTTGATCTGCTGAAAGATGCAGGCGCAGAGATAGTGAAATTCAGCCTTCTTGAAGATGAAAGACTGCCGGATAATGCAGCAGCTCTCTACATTGGCGGTGGTTATCCTGAACTCTATGCTGATGCGCTTTCCAGGAACATATCAATGCTCAAATCAGTAAAGGGTTTTGCAGAATCCGGCATGCCTGTTTACGCTGAGTGCGGTGGAATGATGTATCTTTCGCAGCGTATTCATGATTTTGAAGGAAAGGCATTTAACATGTCAGGTGTAATGCCGTTTGACACAGTTATGAAAAAAGGCAGGCCAGCCCTGGGATACAGAGAGATTGCATTGAATGATGATTGTGCAGTAGGAAGAAAGGGAGAGGTATTCAGAGGCCATGAATTTCACTATTCGGTAATTAAGGATGACACTGCGTCAGAAAATATTTATACAGCAAAAAACAGCAGTGCTGATCTGGTTGATGCAGCAGGCTTCAGATATAAAAACACACTTGCGAGCTATGTGCATTTGCACTTCGGCAGCAATTCCTGTACAGCAAAAAACTTTCTTGAGTTCATAAAGGAGAAGTGATGGAGAGAATAGTACTTATTGGCCACGGCAGCCCGAGGATGGAGGCCAACAACCTTGAGCTGGTTGCGAAGATGCTGCACAATGCCCTGCACCCTGGATGCAGCAATGACTGTGTAAGGGCTGCTTACCTCCAGTTTGTGGAGCCTGACATCCCGACCGTGATCAGGCAGTGCGCTGAAAGCGGTGCGAAAAAAATAATCCTGCATCCCTACTTTCTGAGCTCAGGCATGCATGTGACAAAAGATCTGCCGGAGATGATCGCAGAGGCAAAAAATACTTATCCTGATGTGGAGTTTATCTTTACAGAACCGCTTGGACTGCACGAAAAGCTTGTGCAAGTGGTTATCGAGAGGATACGGGCTGCTGAGAGGCTGCTTCCAGAGCAGATTGAAAAAAAGAGTTTCGAGATTATAGCTGATGAGGTTGATCTTGGCGGACTGCTGTCTGAGCAGGTGCCTGTTGTGCAGAGAGTGATACACGCGACTGCTGATTTTGATTTCAGGAGCAGCCTGCTATTTCATCCGGATGCGATCAGGGCAGGCATTGCTGCAATAAAGGCAGGCAAAGACATCCTGACTGACATAGAGATGATAAGAACAGGCATAACAAAAAGATGGCTTGAACCATTTGGAGGCAGAGTCATCTGCAATATAAATGACGAAGATGTTGTGAAGCTTTCAAAAGAGAGCGGCCGGACGCGAGCTGATATCGCGGTGGAAAAGGCACTGACGCAGGAGAACAATATCGGCATTGTGGCAATAGGCAATGCGCCGACTGCCCTGCTAAGGACAATAGAAATTTGCGTTGCACTGTCTGACAAGCCGCTTGTTGTTGGCGTGCCTGTTGGATTTGTGAAGGCAACTGAATCAAAGACACTACTCGCTTCGCAGCAGTTTCCATTCATCACAAACATTGGTCGCAAAGGCGGCACCCCTGTTGCAGTGGCGATAGTGAACGCCCTGCTCAAGATGGCTGGAGAAGGAAGATGAGAGCACAGAGCGCAGAGGACAGAACACAGAAGTCAGATGCAAACGCTGTTGCATTATTAATATTTCTGGCCTTAATCAGCTCAGCATCTGATGCGCATGCAATGCATATTTCAGAGGGCATACTGCCGTGGAACTGGGCCTTGCTCTGGTTTGCAATAGCAGTGCCGTTTGTGGCCTGGGGATTGTGCAGGCTCAAAAAACTTTCTGCAACTGACCTCTCTTTCAAACCCCTGGTGGGATTAATGGCTGCTGTTGTTTTCATCATCTCGTGCATGCCTATACCAGTGCCTACGGCAGGAACATGTTCGCACCCGTGCGGCACAGGCATATCAGGGATACTAGTTGGCCCTGCCATAAGCATATTGATCACAGCAGCAGCGCTTCTCATTCAGGCGCTCTTTCTTGCGCACGGAGGATTGACAACATGGGGAGCGGATATTGTTTCAATGGGAGTTGTGGGCTCGTTCGCTGGATTTTTTACTTTCAAGGCCCTGCGCTACATGAAGATAAATATGACTGTCTCAGGATTCATGGCCGGACTGCTTGCTGACTGGGCAACATACATGGCCACATCCGTGGAGCTCGCATCCGGGATAAAAGGCGATGCGCCTTTTATCCCTTTATTCTGGAAAATCCTTGTTGCCTTTATACCCACTCAGCTGCCCCTTGGCATATTTGAAGGCGTGATGACAGCAGGCATGGTCACACTCTTTTACAAAAAGAGACCTGATCTGCTCGTGAAGTTGAGAGTAATAAAGGCAGAGGAGGC